>JALYGI010000322.1 GCA_030777185.1 Pseudomonadota bacterium | reverse complement strand
GGGCGGGCTCTCGGCCGGGATTGCTCTTGCCCTTCCGGAGGCGGAGATCGTCACGGTCGAGCCTTTCGGCTGGGACGACATGGCTCGCTCGTTCGAAGAGGGCAGGATCGTTCCCGTCGCCGAGGACCCGCCGCCCACGCGCTGCGACGCCCTGCAGACCAAGCTCGTCTCGCCGCTCACCTTCGGCCCGCTCACCGACTGCGGCGCGCGCGGCGTGGCGGTCACGGAGGATGAGACCGCCGCCGCGATGTCTTTCGCGGCGCGGAACCTCAGGCTTGTCGCGGAGCCGGGCGGCGCCGTGGCGCTTGCGGCGGCGCTTGCCGGCAAAGCCGGTGCCCTCAGTGGGAGGAGCGTGATAGTCGTATCAGGCGGGAATGTGGACCCGCTCGTTTACGCGGAAATCCTCGAAAGTCAGGCGACGCGGGCGCGATATTCCTGAGGATCGACGATAGCGGGCGAGATCGCCTCCACCTGTTTGGTGAGTGCTTCCAGCTGCAAGGCGATGGTGCGCAGCTCGGCGGCGTAGGCCTCGGCATCCACGCCGGGCTGGGCGAGCGAGGCGGCGTCGAGGAGCGTGTCGAGCATCATCGAGATGCTCGGCAGGATCGTCTCTTCGATCCGGTTCAGGGCCTCATCGAGCCCGTGTCGCTGCTCACTCGTGCTCATTGGCTCCGAATTTACGCCGTCGTCCTTAACCGGCCGTAAAAATCCGCCCCGCTTTTTCTGGATCGCAGGCCGTGTCATGGGAAGCGTCATGCAATCCGGCTTCGGCGCAGTCCTGCTCTCCATCGCGATGCTCGCCGCTTTCGCCCTCGCCGGCGGCGGCATCTGGATGATCGCAAAGCTGCGCGACGTCAGGAAGGGCGTCCTGATGCTGCTTGCCTCGCTGGTGCTGGTCGGCAACGTCCTCGTTTGGACGATCTGACCGCACCGAAGAGAGGCTCTAGCGGATGGGGCACGCGGGATCGAGGCGCATGTCGAGATAATCGTCCACCGCTTTCATCAGCTGCGGCATCTCGTTGACGAAGAAGTGATTCGCGCCTGGGATCGTCGTGTGGTGAATGGTGATGTGGCGCTGCGTGCGAAGCTTGTCGACCAGCTTCTGGACCGCATTCGGAGTCACCACTTCGTCCGCCTCGCCCTGGATCAGGATGCCCGAGGACGGGCAGGGCGCGAGGAAGCTGAAATCATACATGTTGGCTGGCGGCGCGACGGAGATGAAGCCGCGCACCTCCGGTCGGCGCATCAAGAGCTGCATGCCAATCCACGCGCCGAAGCTGAAGCCGCCGATCCAGGTCGCCTCGGCTTCAGGATGGACCTGTTGCACCCAATCGAGCGCCGAGGCTGCGTCGGAGAGCTCGCCGATGCCGTTGTCGAAAATGCCCTGGCTCTTGCCGACGCCGCGAAAGTTGAAGCGCAAGGTCGCGAAGCCGCGCCGAACGAAGGTCTTATAGAGCGCCTGCACGATCGCATTGTTCATCGTGCCGCCGCCGTGGGGATGCGGATGCAGGATCAGCGCGACGGGTGCGCGGGGGCGGGGACCGGGGCTGAAACGGCCTTCGAGGCGGCCTTCCGGCCCTGGAAAAATGACTTCGGGCATCGCACCTGAGCTTGGACTAAACAGAGAAATTCGCATGGGCTGTGCCCAGCGAGAGCGGCTTCTATATAGGCAGCTCCGTTCGCTTAGCAATTCTGGAGGATCGCCGATTGGGGCAAGGCCGTATCTATCTCGATCATGCCGCGACGATGCCGGTGCTTCCTGAGGCGCGGGCTGCGATGATTGAGGCGCTGGAGCGCTGGCGCAATCCAAGCTCGCCGCACGCGGAAGGGAGAGCGGCGAAGGCGGCGCTGGAAGAAGCCCGCGAGCGGATCGCGGCTGCTCTTGGCTGGAAAGGCAAGATCGTCTTCACGTCGGGTGCGAGCGAGGCACTGGCGATTGCGCTCGGCCGCTCACGGGCTGGGCCGAGACATGTCTCTGCGGTGGAGCATGATGCGGTCTTCAGGGCCGCGCCCGATGCGGTTCGCCTGCCGGTGAAGCCCGACGGCTCAGCCGACCTGCGGCCCGTCACCGGGGAGCGGCCGCTGGTCGCGGTCCAGCACGCGAACAACGAAACGGGTATCCTTCAGCCGCTCGATGATTTTGCCCAGAAGGTGAGGGCGCAAGGCGGCATTCTCGTCGCCGATTGCGCCCAGACGGCGGGCAAGATCGCGCTGCCCGATGCCGAATTGATCGCGGTCTCCGCCCACAAATTCGGCGGCCCGCCGGGCGTCGGCGCGCTGCTGATAAAGGATTTCGAGCTATTGGAGCCGGTCGGCGGTCAGGAGCAAGGCTATCGGCCTGGCACGCACAATGTTGCGGGCATCTTGGGCATGGCCGCCGCGCTAGACGCAGTGGGAGACTGGGTGGTCAGGTCTGCCGAGCTTCGAGAGAGTTTGGAAAGAGCCGTCGTCGGCGCCGGCGGCGAGGTGGTCGGAGCCGAAAGCCCGCGGATCCCGACGATCGGCGCATACCGGATGCCGGCTGTCCCAGCCAATGCCCAACTGATCCAGTTCGACATGGCCGGCATCGCTGTTTCGGCAGGCAGCGCTTGTTCGTCGGGGAGCCTCAAGCCAAGCCATGTCCTTGCCGCGATGGGCTGGGATGAGCCTGCAGCTCGGGAGGTGGTTCGGGTCAGCTTCGGCCCCTTCACCAGCAAGGCCGAGGTGGATCGGTTCGCGGAGCTCTGGACTTCCATGGCCGTCAAGCGCCGGGCCGCATGATCTATCTCGACTATCAGGCAACGACACCGCTTGCTCCCGAAGTCGCGGCCGTGATGCGCCCATGGATCGAAGCCAATTTCGGCAATCCGCATTCGCCGCACCGGATCGGGCGGGAAGCGGCAGCGGCGATCGAAGTCGCGCGGGAGCAGGTCGGTTCGGTTCTGGGTGGCGGTGGACGGGTCTTCTTCACCTCCGGCGCGACGGAGGCAGCCAATTGGGCGCTGAAGGGTGCAGCGTCGCGGTTACCGGAAGGGAAAAGCAGGATCGTCACGCTGGCCACGGAACATGCCTGCGTGCTGGACACGGTGGAGTGGCTCGGCAGTCAGGGCTTCGACATTGTCCTCGCTCCGGTAAGGTCAGACGGCGTCGCCGATCCCGACCGGCTGCGCGAGCTGATCGACGATCGGACAGGGCTGGTCGCCGCCATGCTCGTCAACAACGAAATCGGAGTCATCCAGCCGATCGAGCAAATTGCTGACATCGCCCATGCTCGCGGCGCGCTCTTCTTCTGTGATGCGGTGCAGGGCTTCGGGCGAGTGAAGCTGCCGCTTCATGCCTGCGACATGGTCGCAGTCTCGGCTCACAAGGTCCACGGTCCCAAGGGGATTGGGGCGCTCTGGCTGCGGCAAGGCGTGGAGATCGATCCGCTGCTGCACGGCGGCGGGCAGGAGGGCGGCATTCGCTCGGGCACCCTGTCGCCCGCGCTCTGCGTCGGTTTCGGCGAGGCGGCGCGGCTGATGACGGCGCGGCGCGCTGCCGATCATGATCATGTCGAGGCAATGTGGCGGACCGCGATGTCGATGCTCGGTGACGGCTGGTGCCTCAACGGCTCGGCCGAACGGCGCTATCACGGCAATCTCAACGTCCGGAGCGACGGCATCGACGCCGCACGGCTCATTTCGGAGGTGCGCCAGGTCGCCTTTTCGGCGGGCTCCGCCTGCGCGAGCGGTTCGGGCCGTCCAAGCCACGTGCTCTCGGCCCTTGGCCTCAGCGACCGGCAGGCGCGCTCCAGCCTCCGTCTCGGTTTCGGCCGCTACACGAAGGAGGAGGATCTGGTGCAGGCGCTCACACTGATCCAGGACGCGGCCGGGCGGCAGCGCAGCTTTGCCGCATGACGCGCGTCCGCTTCATCTCCGCCGATGGGGTAGGGATCCGAGAAGTGGATGCCCCCGCCGGCGAGCGCCTGCTCGACATCGCCCAGGCCGCGGGCCAGCCGCTCGAAGGCACGTGCGAGGGCCAGATGGCCTGCTCGACCTGCCACGTGATCGTCGACGCTGCGGATTTTTCCAAGCTCCCGCCCGCAAGCGAGGAGGAGGAGGATCTGCTCGATCTGGCCGCGCACGTCACTCGCACTTCGCGGCTGGCCTGCCAGATTTTCTTGAGTGAAAGCTTAGAATGTCTGACGGTGCGGATGCCCGGCGCCTCCCATGACATGCAGGGGAGATGATCAAACCGCGCACCTGGCTCTTCACCGTCGGGCGCCTCGAGCCTCGGCTTGCGCGATCGGGCGCAACCCTCCATATGCGCCGCGGGAGTCGGGCGGACGGCGCTCTCGCCAACCCGGTCAGGTCCGGAAGGAAGCAGCCGTAACGAGTTCAAGCTCCGGGTCGTCCCGGCTCCCACCGCGCAGCGCGCACGGCGAGAGCGAAGCTATCTCCGAGACGCGCAAGCGCGGCCAGCCTCGCAGAGCGAGGACTGACGGCGCGGCTTTGCCGCGGCGGATTCCCTCCGCCTTCGAAAGCTTTGGAAGCGCGTAGCGCTTCCACCTCAACCGATCAGGCCCTAGACCGATCCCATGGCTTCCGAATCTCCCGACTCCTTCGGCCTTGGCCTCGACGAGCCGCCCCAGCCGGCGCGCGCGCAGCCCTACCGCGTGCTCGCCCGCAAATACCGGCCGCAGCGCTTCGACGAGCTGATCGGCCAGGATGCGATGGTGCAGACGCTCGGCAACGCGATCAAGCGCGACCGGCTCGCCCACGCCTTCCTCCTCACCGGCGTTCGCGGCGTCGGCAAGACCTCGACCGCACGCCTCATCGCCAAGGCGCTGAACTGCCTCGGCCCCGATGGGCAGGGCGGCCCCACCATCTCGCCCTGCAATGCATGCGAGCCCTGCGTTGCCATTGCGGAGGGGCGCCACATCGACGTGATCGAGATGGACGCAGCCTCCCACACCGGCGTCGACGACGTGCGCGAGATCATCGAGGCGGTGCGCTATGCCGCCGTGTCGGCGCGGTACAAGGTCTACATCATCGACGAAGTCCACATGCTGTCGAAGAACGCCTTCAACGCGCTCCTGAAGACGCTGGAAGAGCCTCCGGCGCATGTGAAATTCCTGTTCGCCACCACCGAGGTCAACAAGGTGCCGGTGACGGTGCTGTCCCGCTGCCAGCGTTTCGACCTTCGCCGCATCTCGGCCGAGCAGCTTGGCGGACATTTCGCTCAGGTGTGCGAGAAGGAGGGCGTCGAGGTGGAGCCCGAGGCGCTGGCACTGATCGCCCGCGCCGCCGAAGGGTCTGCGCGCGACGGGCTTTCGATCCTCGACCAGGCGATCGCTCACGGCGCCGGGGGTGTGACGGCCGATCAGGTCCGGGCGATGCTGGGCCTGTCCGACCGGAGCGCCACTCGGCGGCTGCTCGGCCTGCTCCTCGGCGGAGACGCGCAGGGCGCTCTCGCGCAGGTGCGGGAGCAATATGATCTTGGCGTCGAGCCTTCGGCACTGATTCGCGGGCTTCTCGAGAGCGTCCACGGCATCACCCGCGCGAAGGTTGGCGGCGTCCAGGATCCTGCCCAGTCGGTCGAGGAGCGGGAGGCCTATGCCGACTGGGCAAGCCGCCTCGGCTACGCGACCATCCACCGGATCTGGCAGCTCCTCCTCAAGGGGCTGTCAGAGGTGAACACGGCGGCGATGCCGCTGGAGGCTGCCGAAATGGCGCTGCTGCGGGTAATCCACGCCTCCGAGCTGCCCGATCCCGGTGCGCTCATAGAAAAGCTGATGAGTGGCGAGGCTGTCGCCGCGGCCGTTCCGCAGCCGGCCGCTGCCGCTTCACGGGGCTCGGCCCTGAAGGCGCCGCCGAGCTTTGCCGCGCTGGTCGATCTGCTCGCGACCAACGGCAAGCCCCACCTTGCCCAGCAGCTGCACGATTTTGCCGGGCTCGTCCGATATGCACCGCCGGAACTGGTCATTCGCCCTTCAAAGCCGCTTTCCGGCGATCTTGTCCGCGACATCTCGGCCGCTCTGAAAGCGCTTACCGGAGAGGTATGGAGCGTCCGTGCCTCGGACGAGCCGGCCGAACCCACGCTTCTGGAGCAGGAGAAGATGGAGGCGGAGAAGCTTCGCCAGGCGGTGCTTGAAACTCCGACGGTGAGGGCCGCGTTCGATGCCTTTCCGGGCGCCGAGCTCATCCACTACAGCACGAACGAAGAACGGAGCGCATGACAATGCCGAACCTCGATGAAATCATGAAGATGGCGCAGGAGGCGCAGGCCGAGCTCCAGCGGGCCACCGACAATCTCGACAAGGTCGAGGTGGAAGGGATTTCCGGCGGCGGCCTCGTCAGGATCCGCTGCAGCGCCAAGGGGAGGATCATCGCGGTCGATCTGGACGACAGCCTGATGCAGCCCTCAGAGAAGCAGATGCTCGAGGATCTGATCGCCGCCGCCTTCAACGATGCTCGCGCCAAAGCCGACGAAGCGGCCGCCGGCGAAATGCAGAAGGTCACCAGCGGCTTGCCGCTGCCTCCCGGCTTCAAGATGCCGTTTTAAGACGGGCCGGCTGGTCCAACCGCCGTTCGCCCTGAGCTCGTCGAAGGGCTGCCCTTCTTCCTTGAACGACTGGAGAAAGGCAGGGCTTCGACAAGCTCAGCCCGAACGGAAACGAGGCAGTCACCTCGAGCCCGCGTCGGCTTAAGCCTCAGGCTCCGGCGGCGGCTCCGCCTTTGGTTCCTCAGGCGGAGGGGGAGGGGTCTGTTCCGGCGCCGGGGCTTCTTCCCGCGGTGGGGGCGCTTGGGCTGGGACCGGCGCGCCGATGTCGGGCGCCTGCAGATAATCCTCCGCCCGCTCCGGCCGCGGCGCAGGCGCTGCCTTGGTGCCGGCCTTTCTCTTGGCGGGCAGCGTCTCCAGCGGCTCGTCGGCTTGCGGAGTGACGCCTTGGCCCCTCAGGCAGGAATCGAGCCCATCCCGGGCCACCACACGGATCCGGGCCGCGATCGAATTGCCATAGCGGCGGGTGAAGCCTTTCGGGGTCACGGCATCACGCTCCTTTGGAAGGGGCAGGACCGCGGCGATCCGCGCCGCCTCGTTGCGGGTGAGGTTCGAAGCGTCCTTCCTGAAATAGCGCTGCGCGCCCGCATTGGCGCCATAGGTGCCGATGCCGGTCTCGGCGATGTTGAGATAGACTTCCATGATCCGTTCCTTGGACCACATTGTCTCGATGAGCAGGGTGAACCAGGCCTCCAGCCCCTTGCGGAAATAGCCGCCGCCCTGCCAGAGAAAGGCATTCTTGGCGGTCTGCTGGCTGATCGTGGAGCCGCCCCGGATCACGCCGCGCCCCTGCGCGTTGCGCCGCATCGCTGCGGCGATGGCGTCCTGATCGAAGCCGTTATGCAGGCAGAATTTCGAGTCCTCGGCCGCAATCGCTGCCCGCTCGATGTCGTCGTCGATTTGGGAAAGCGGCATCCAATCCTTGGAGATCTTCCGTCCATTGAGCGTGTCGCCCATCATGGTGAAGGTGATCGGCGGCGGCACCACCATGTAGAGCGCAACCCAAAGCAGGCTGAGAATGATGAACAAAAGCAAGGCGCGGACGGCCCAGCCGATCACCCGGCCGAACCCTCCGCGCCTTTGCCTGCTGCTTTGTGATGCCGCTCTTGCCATCCGCGCTGATTAGCGGCGGCCGTGCAGATCGAACAGCCCTAGACCAAGATCGCTTCAGGTCGATTCAACCTGAAGCATGAATCTTGGTCTCAACTAAATGGATAGAGCCAGATTGGGACCCCCATCGAAGTGATGACAGAGGCGCGGCTTCCCCCGGAAGCCGCTTTGGATCCGCTGTCATTTCGATGGGAACCCTTCACGCTCTCAGCGGAAGCGCGAAGCGCTTCCGCTTCAAACGATCTGGCTCAGTGCGCCGGCAGCAGCCTGCGCTCGCCCGCGAGGTTCATCAGCGACTTCTGGAGCTTCTCGAAGGCACGAACCTCGATTTGGCGGATACGCTCACGGCTGACATCGTAGATCTGTGAGAGCTCCTCCAGCGTCTTAGGATCGTCCGACAGCCGCCGTTCGGTCAGAATGTGCTTCTCCCGGTCGTTAAGGCTCTCCATCGCCTGGACGAGCAGCTCGTGCCGGACCTTGGTTTCCTCAGCCTCCGCCACGCGCTCGTCCTGCAGCGGATCAGTGTCGACCAGCCAATCCTGCCACTGGCCTTCGCCTTCCTCGCGCAGCGGCACGTTCAACGACGTGTCGCCGCCCATCGCCATGCGCCGGTTCATTGAGATGACCTCGTCTTCGGAGACGCCGAGATCCGTCGCAATCTTGGTGACGTCCTCGGGCTTGAGGTCGCCATCTTCAAACGCTTCGATCTGGTTCTTCATCCGGCGGAGGTTGAAGAACAGCTTCTTTTGCGCCGCCGTGGTACCCATCTTCACAAGGCTCCAAGACCTCAGGATGAATTCCTGGATCGAGGCTCGGATCCACCACATGGCATAAGTGGCAAGACGGAAGCCCCGGTCGGGCTCGAATTTCTTCACGCCCTGCATGAGGCCGATATTGCCCTCGGAAATCAGTTCGCTGACCGGCAGCCCGTAACCGCGATAGCCCATGGCAATCTTGGCAACGAGGCGCAGGTGCGAGTTGACCAGCTTGGCCGCGGCATCCGTGTCCTGATGCTCGGTCCAGCGCTTGGCCAGCATATATTCCTCCTCCGGAGAGAGGATCGGAAACTTCTTGATCTCAGCAAGATAGCGATTGAGCCCCGCTTCCCCGCCAGCGGCTGGAATGCTCGGGACGTTCTTGGCACCTGCCATAACTCTTCTCATTCTCCCTGTCCGGATCGGGTTTTCTCACCTTCGCCGGTACTTGGTTTCTATACGGTAAGCGCCCTGAACAGTTCCTGCATATCCGATGGAAGGGCGCTTTTGAACGATAAGGATTCCCGGGTCACGGGATGGAAGAAGCCCAATTCAGCCGCGTGCAATGCCTGACGCTTAAAGTCCAATTGATTGAGCAACTCTCTGTGAACGCTTTTGCTGCGGCCATAAACCGGATCGCCGAGCAAGGGATGCCCAAGCGAAGTCATGTGAACCCGCACCTGATGCGTCCGCCCCGTCTCCAGCCGGCACTCGACCAGTGACGCCTCCTTGAGCGGCGTCATCAGCCGGTAATGGGTGACCGCGCGCTTGCCGCGGCCCTCATCGACGATCGCCATCTTCTGCCGGTTCGCCGCAGAACGGGCGAGCGGCGCGTCGACCGAGCCGCTCGGCGGTTTCGGCAGCCCGGCAACGATTGCCAGATAGCGCCTGAGGATGCTGTGCTTGGCGAACTGCGCGGCGAGGCCCTCATGGGTGACATCCGTCTTGGCGACCACCATTAAGCCGGATGTGTCCTTGTCGATCCGGTGCACAATGCCCGGGCGCGCCACCCCGCCGATGCCCGACAGCCGACCCGCGCAATGGTGGAGCAAAGCGTTGACGAGCGTGCCGTCGAGATTGCCCGCCGCCGGATGGACGACGAGCCCCGCCGGCTTGTCGACGACGATCAGATGATCGTCCTCATGCACGATCTCGAGCGCGATATCCTGCGGCTCATTATGGGCCGGTGTCGGGGCGGGAACGGTTACTTCGTAGGTGCCGCCGGCAATCGCCTTGGAGGCTGGGTCGCGGACCGGGCGACCTTCCGGGCCGAGCACCTCGCCGCTGCTGATCAGGGCCTTTAGCCGCTCGCGGGACAGCGTCGGCACCGCCGCGGCAAGCGCCCGGTCCAGGCGCCAGCCATGCGCGTCCGCGGCCACTTTCGCTTGTATGATCGATGCCCCCATCGGATAATCGATGTGGTGATGATCCGCCGGATTTCAACGTTTCGGCGTCTTCCAGCCCCCGAGCAGACGACAGATGCTTTGAAGCCTTGCCTTGAAACGGAAGCAGGCAAAGGCCAATAGGCGTTAAGCAAAAACAAGTCGGCACAGGGACGTCAATCGGCATGAAATCCTATGAATTCGCGAGCTTGCTCTGTTCGCGCCTGTGCCATGACCTGCTCTCTCCCGTCGGGGCGCTCAACAACGGCATCGAGCTTCTTGCCGACGAGCACGATCCGGAGATGCGCGCCCGCTGCCTCGATCTGCTCGCCGAAAGTGCGCGCGCTTCGGCCAACAAGCTCAAATTCTTTCGGCTCGCCTTCGGCGCCGCGGGCGGCTTCGCCGACGAGGTCGACACGCGTGAGGCGCGGGTCGCCATCGAGGGCCTGTTCGGCGGCGACGGCCGGATCCAGCTTGGCTGGATGGTTGATGAGCCGACGATGAGCAAATCAGCGCTGAAGGTGCTGCTCAACATCGTCCTGATTGCCGGCGATGCCCTTGTGCGGGGCGGACGGCTCGATGTCGGCGCCGAGAGGCATGGCTCAGGGCTCGATATCGTCGTTCGCGCCGAAGGAAGCCGCATCGTGCTCGATCCCGAGCTCAAAAGTGTCCTTTCCGGCGAAACCTCCGAAGATTCGATCGCACCTCGCGCCGCCGCCGCCTGGCTCGTCCACTGCCTGGTCAAGGAGGGGGGAGGACAGGTCCAGGTGCTGGACGGCGACGAGGGCATGCTGCTGATCGGAGCCGCGCTGCCCGCCTGAATTGGAAGTAAACGGCTCCTTTACCATCCGCCCTCCATAAGCGTTTCTGCAAAACGGCCGGCAGGGGCGGATGGAAGACCTCATCAACGAATTCATCGCGGAATCGCGTGAGATGCTCGAGGCGCTCGGCGGCGAGATCGTGGCCTGGGAAGCAGCGCCCAATGACCGCGCACGCCTCGACGAGATTTTTCGCTTTGTTCACACGGTGAAAGGCAATTGCGGCTTCTTCGATCTGCCGCGGCTCGAAACCTTGAGCCATGCCGCTGAGGGCGTGCTCGCTGAAGTTCGCTCAGGCGAGCGTGCCGCCGATCACCGGCTGGTGAGCGCGGTGCTGGCGATCATCGACCGGATCGGCGAGTTGGTCCAGGCACTCGAGACCGGCGAATCCGTTTCGAGCGCTGACGACGCGCAGCTGATCGAAGCGCTCACCGCATCTCCTTCGGCCACCGACCCCGAACATCAGGGCAGTGCCGGAACTGTGCTGGAGGGCCGTAAGGCCGTTCGCAGCATTCGCCTTTCCATCGATCTGCTCGACCGCATGATGAGCGGCGTCTCCGATATGGTGCTGGCGCGGAACGAACTTTCCCGCCGGCTCCGTGAAGCGCCCACCGATATGGTGGTTGAGGCCGCCTTCGAGCGCGTCTCCGCCTGCATCGCCGAAATGCGCGACGCGATCACCCGCACCCGGATGCAGCGCATCGATAATCTGTTCGTGACCCTGCCGCGCATGGTCCGCGATCTGTCGTCCGAACTCGGCAAGCAGGTGAGCCTCGAAGTCGACGGCGGCGACGTCGAGCTCGACCGTGAAATGATCGAGATGATCCGCGATCCGCTCACTCATATCGTTCGCAATGCACTCGACCACGGCGTCGAGCCGGCAGGCGAGCGCGTCGCCGCCGGCAAGGCGCCGTCGGGCATGCTCCGCGTCTGCGCGCGTCAAGCGGGCAACCAGATCCTGATCGACATTTCCGATGACGGGCGCGGCATCGACGGCGAGAAGCTGGCCAAGAAGGCCGTGTCGAACAACCTCATCACCGAGCAACAGGCTGAGCGGCTCAGCGCCGCCCAGAAAACCGAGCTTATTTTCGAGGCCGGGCTCTCCACCGCGAAGGAAGTCACTTCCATCTCCGGCCGCGGCGTCGGCATGGACGTGGTCCGCGCCAACGTCGAGCGGATCGGCGGCGTCGTCGACGTCGACAGCAAGCTGGGGCAGGGGGTCCGTTTTACGCTCCGAGTCCCGCTGACGCTCACCATCATTCCGGCGCTCACGGTCAGTGCCGGCCGCCAGACCTTCGCCATCCCCCGCTCCGCAATCGAGGAGATCGTGCGCAGCAAGAACGACTCCGTGCGGGTCGAGGCGCTCGGCGGCTCCCACGTCGCCAGCATCCGAGGCAAGCGCATCCCGCTCACCTGGTTGGCCGACGTGCTTGGCGTCGCTCCCGAGGCGAGCGCCTCGGAGCAAAGCTTCATAGTCTTGAAGCCTGCGGGCGGCGACGTTTACGCGCTCGGGGTTGATGTCGTCCACGACCATGAAGAGTTGGTGATCAAGCCGGCCGCGCCGGTGGTGATGGCGACGGGCCTTTATGCCGGCACTACCCTTGCCGACGACGGCAGCCCGATCCTTCTGCTGGACCCCTCCGGGATCGCGGCGCGCGCCGGCCTGCTGCTCGACCAGAACGAGCTGGAAATGCTTGCCGCAAAGCCGCAAGCGCCGGAAGCTCCGCAACAAGGCACTCAGGCTCTGCTGTTCCGCACGATTTACGGCGCCAAGCGGGTCATCCCGCTGGCCGTGGTGGAGCGGATCGAGGATGTCCTGCCCGATGCGATAAAGCTCAGCGCCGGCCGGCTTCGCGTCGCCATTGGTGACGAGATACTGCCGCTGGCAGGTTGCGGAGACCAGGTCCCGTCCCAGCGGATCAGGATCCTCCGTCTCTCCGACGGCACGGCCGAAGTGGCCTATGCTTTTGTGGACGTGGCCGATCTGGTCTTGCTCAGCGGCGAGATGAAGCCGGCCGCCAGCCCCGGCGAGGTGAGCGGCGTCACTCTCATTGCCGGCGAACAGGTCGAAATCGTCGATCCATATTGGCTGTTCGCCGACTGCGCCTCCACGAGCGATGCCGGCGGGGCGAAGCCGGTCTGCGCCCTCCCGACGAACGATCCCTGGATGAATACGATCCTGCGCCCGATCATCGAGGCTGCCGGATATCACGTCGTGAGCCACGCCGAGGCCGAGGTGGCAGACATCCTCATCACGAACGCCGACGACGAAGACGTTCCCCCGCCGCCCTCCGGGCAGGTCGTGCGGATCCGGTCGAGCGCGGACGTGGGCGAAGGCGATGACAGTATCTACCGCTACGATCGGACCGGGCTAATCTCCGCCCTCAGCCGGCACGCGGCAAAGCGCAACAAGGGCTAATCGATGACCGAGCTTCTCCTCATCGCCACAGTCGCTGGCGAGCGCGTGGCAATTCCGGCGGCGGATGTAGAATCAGTCGTGGAAATCGAAGGCGTTACCCCGGTGCCGCAGTCCCCGCCGCATGTTGCAGGGCTGGCAGCGCTTCGAAGCCGAGTTCTGACCGTCATCGACAGCTGCGCATCGCTCGAGCTTGGGACCTCCGACACAGGAAGATCGCGGGAGGCGATCGTCATCGAAGTGGACGGTTACGCCTACGCCCTGCTGGTCGAGACGGTCGAAGACGTGGTCGAATATTCGGGCAAGGTGCGGCCGATACGGACCTCGGTCGCCCCGGGCTGGCGGCGCGTGGCCAGCGGAATGGTGGAGACGGAAAGCGGCTTGATGCTGCTCATCGACGCAAATTCGATTTTGAGCGGCCCCACGGCGGAAGCTGCATGAGACGCCTTAAGACTGTTCTTACCAATTGCGGCTAGCGTGCCGGTCGATCCTCTGAACGGAAGAAGGTTTGGGATGAAGAGCTGCCTGGTCGTCGACGATTCCAAGGTGATCCGCAAGGTGGCGCGTCACATCCTGGAAACACTCAACTTTTCCGTGGACGAAGCCGAGGATGGCCGCGAGGCCCTGTCGCGCATCGAGACGAAGATGCCAGATGTGGTGCTGCTCGATTGGAACATGCCAGTGATGAGCGGCATGGAGTTCCTTCGCACGCTCCGCCAGCAGGATTTCGACGTGCAGCCGAAGGTTGTCTTCTGTACGACCGAGAACGATGCGGCCCATATCCGCGCTGCGATCGAAGCCGGCGCCGACGAATATGTGATGAAGCCGTTCGATCGAGAGACGCTCGAGAGCAAACTGCAGATCGTCGGGGTCGCGTGACCTCTCCGCCAGCGATCGCGCCGGTGCTGCCGGCCGGTCAGGCGCTGCCGGCCCAGCCGCCGATCCGGCTGATGATCGTGGACGATTCCCCGATCGCGCGGGCGGTGCTGTCGCGAATGCTTTCCAACCAGAAAGACATGGAAGTTGTCGCGCTCGCCAGCAATGCGGACGAGGCGCTCGATGCCCTTCAGAGCATACAGCTGGACATTGTCCTGCTCGACGTGGAGATGCCGGGGACGAGCGGCCTGGAAGCCCTTCCCGAAATCCTGAGAAGGGGCCGCGGCGCCCGGGTCATCATCGTCTCCTCGCTTGTCGAAGACGGCGCCGAAGTCGCGGTCCGGGCGCTCGCGCTCGGCGCAGCCGACACGCTGCCCAAGCCGGGCGCCGGCGCGTTCGGCGGCCGCTTTTCCGAAGTGCTCTGTGAGCGGCTGCGCCGCATCGGCCGGGCCTGCCGCCAATCAGGTGCACCGCCGGCGGTGCAACCTACTGAGCTTGTGCCGGTGAAGATCAGGCCCGCTTCCGAGTACCGGCTTGCCTGTCTCGCGCTCGGCGCCTCGACAGGGGGGCTCCACGCACTCAGCGAGTTCCTGCGGGCACTCCCGACCCGGATCAGCGCTCCGATCCTCATCACGCAGCACCTTCCTGCTGTTTTCATGCCGTTCTTCGCCCGTCAGATCGAAGCCGCCTCGGGGCGGCTCGCGAGGGTGGCAGAGCAGGGAGTGGCGCTCGCGCCTGAACAGATCCTGATCGCACCCGGAGATGCGCATCTCGGTCTCGAGCGTGTCGAGGGCGAGGCGCGCGTGCAGCTCACCCACGCTCCGGCAAGCTCGGGCTGCATGCCCTCGGTCGATACGATGCTCTGGTCGGTGAGTGAGATTTACGGCAGGAACGCCCTTGGCATCGTCTTCAGCGGCATGGGCCGTGACGGCCTTGTGGGAAGCGCCCGCATCGTCGATCGCGGCGGAACAATTC
>JALYGI010000321.1 GCA_030777185.1 Pseudomonadota bacterium | reverse complement strand
TGTCGGCCGCCGCATGCGGATCGTAGCCGGCCGCGCGCAGGTAGCGGATGCCGAGATCGTCGGATTCATATTCCTGGTTCCGCGAGTAGCGGAGCGTGAAATATTGTGCCGCCTGGCCGGCGATCCGAGTCAAAGTCTCAGATCCGGTGAAGAAGCCCACCGCGATGACGCCGAGCCCGCGCCAGAAGGAGCGCTTCTGCTGGCGCTCGCCATGATCGCCAACGATATGGCCGACCTCGTGCGCCAGCACCGAGGCGAGCTCCGCCTCGCTGTTGACGATCCCCATTAGTCCGCGAGTGACATAGATATAGCAGCCCGGCACGGCGAAGGCGTTGACCACATCGCTGTTCACCAGGGTGAAGGTGCATTGCCCCTCCAGATCAGCGGCACCGGCAATCTTGCGGCCGAGGCGCTCGAGATAGGTCGCCTCGGGTCCCGGATAGGCACCGCCGAACTCCGCCAGCAGCTGCGGATGCTGCTCGGCGCCAAGCTGCCGTTCGCTTTCGTCGATGTCGGCGGTTTGCGCCGCAGGGTCGCCGCCCCCGCAGGCGGTGAGACACAAAGCGAGGGCAAGAAGGATCGGTCGCATCTTCTGTGTCAGCTACGCCCGGAGCGCTGCTTGGTTGCCGATCAACTCGTCACTGCCAGGTTGTCGATCAGCCTCGTCTTGCCGAGCTTCGCCGCCGCAAAAAGCCGCGCAGGGCCGTTCAGCACGTTCATCGGCCGGAGCGTCACCGGATCGCACAATTCGACATAGTCGATCGGGCCGAAACCCGCAGCGGCAAGCGTCTGGCGGACCTGAGCCAGAGTCGCGGCCACTTCTCCGCCGTCCCTGATCGCCTGCGCCGCCTCCACGAGCGCGCGTGGGAGGGCGCGCGCCGCCATCCGCTCCTCCTTCGAGAGGTAGGCGTTGCGTGAGGACAAAGCGAGGCCGTCGACGTCGCGCTGCGTCGGCACGCCGATGATCCGAACGCCGAGGTCGAGGTCGGCCGTGAGGCGCCGAATTACCGCCAGTTGCTGATAATCCTTCTCCCCAAACAGCGCGACGTCGGGCCGCACCTGGTTGAAGAGCTTGGTGACCACCGTCGCCACTCCGGCAAAATGGCCGGGGCGCGCTGCACCGTCGAGCCCCTCGCTTACCCCTGAGACGTTGATCGATGTCGCATGCCCGTCGGCATACATGGTGCCGGCACCCGGCGCCCACAGGATCGCGCATCCCTCCCGCTCCAGCATCTCGGCATCGGCCGCCTCGCGCCGCGGATAAAGGCCGAGATCCTCGTTCGGGCCGAATTGCGTCGGGTTGACGAAGATCGAGACGACGAGATGGTCGGCAGCGCGCTTTCCTTCACGCACCAGTGCCAGGTGGCCGCCATGAAGCGCACCCATGGTCGGCACCAGCGCGACCGTGCCGCCCCCATTGCCCCCGGCGCGGCGGAGCGCGGCCACCGCTCGCCTAAGCGCATCGACGTCACGGATTATTTGCACGGCTCTCCCGCCTCCGATACAGGCTAAGCCTATTGAGACGGCGCTCTTTGGAAGCGCACCGAAACGATAGCAAGAGGGGCGCGAAGAAGCATCATGGCTGGCGGCAGGCCGCATTTCATCGTTTTCGCCAACGAAAAGGGCGGCACCGGCAAATCGACCACGGCCGTCCATGCCGCGGTGGCGCTTGCGGCGGCGGGGCGGAAAGTCGCGGCGCTGGACCTCGACACGCGCCAGCGTACGCTCGGCCGCTATCTCGACAATCGAATGGCAACGATCCGGCGGATGGAGATCGAACTCGCCATGCCGGCTCACGAAACCTTTGATCCGGACAAGGACGACAATCTCGACGGTCAGCTCGACCGGCTGGCTGCGGACATGGACATCGTCGTGGTCGACACGCCCGGCCGCGACGATCCTTATGCCAGGCACGCGATGCTGCGCGCGGACACTTTGGTGACGCCAATCAATGACAGCTTCGTCGATCTCGACCTGATCGGCCAGGTTGATCCCGAGACCTACAAGGTCCGCCGCCCGAGCTTCTATGCCGAGCTCGTCTGGAACAGCCG
>JALYGI010000320.1 GCA_030777185.1 Pseudomonadota bacterium | reverse complement strand
TCGGCGCGCGCCCAGCGAGGATCGCCCGCATAGGCGCCGCCATAGATGCCGCTGACCGGCTTCGGCACCGTGTCGTAGCGGCCGAACACGTCTTCCAGCGCGGCGCTGATCTCGCCCAGCGTGCAGCGCGCCCGCGCCGCTTCGACCGAGAGCTGGAGAAGGTTCGCGTCGTTGCGTGCTCCTTCGCGAAGCGCATCGAGCGCGGCGCGGGCGGCGGCTTCATCGCGGGAGGCGCGGGTGCGTGCGATGCGGTCGATCTGGCCCGATCTCACCCGTGCATTGTCGATCTCGAGAATGTCGATCGGTGCTTCGTCGGTGAGGCGGTAGCGGTTGACGCCCACGATCACGTCCTCGCCGCGATCGACCCGCGCCGCGCGCGCGGCCGAGGCTTCCTCGATGCGGCGCTTGGGCATTCCCTCGGCCACCGCCATCGTCATGCCGCCCATGCCTTCCACCTCCTGGATCAAGGCCCAGGCATGGTCGGCGAGCTCCTGCGTCAGCGCCTCGACATAATAGCTTCCGCCGAGGGGGTCGGCGACGTTGGTGATGCCGGTTTCCTCAGCGAGGATGAGCTGCGTGTTACGGGCGATGCGGGCGCTGGTGTCGGTCGGCAGCGCGATCGCCTCGTCGAAGCTGTTGGTGTGGAGCGATTGCGTGCCGCCGAGCACCGCAGCCATCGCTTCGACCGTGGTGCGGATGACGTTGTTGTACGGGTCCTGCTCGGTGAGGCTGACGCCCGAGGTCTGGCAATGGGTGCGCAGCATCTTGGACTTGGCGTTTTTCGCACCGAAATCGTCCATGATCCGGTGCCAGAGCAGGCGCGCGGCCCGCAGCTTCGCCACCTCCATGAAGAAGTTCATGCCGATCGCGAAGAAGAAGGAGAGGCGCGGCGCGAAGGCGTCCACCTCCAGCCCCTTCGCCCGCGCGGCGCGGACATATTCCATGCCGTCGGCCAGGGTAAAGGCGAGCTCCTGCACCGCCGTCGCGCCGGCTTCCTGCATATGATAGCCGCTGATCGAGATGGAATTGAACTTCGGCATGTTGGCCGAGGTGTAGGCGATGATGTCCGCCACGATGCGCATCGAAGGTTCGGGCGGATAAATATAGGTGTTGCGGACCGCGAACTCCTTGAGGATGTCGTTCTGGATCGTGCCTTGGAGCTGGGCCTGGCTGACGCCCTGCTCCTCGGCGGCGACGATATAGAAAGCGAGCACTGGCAGCACCGCGCCGTTCATCGTCATCGAGACCGACATCTCGCCCAAGGGGATGCCGTCGAACAGGATCTTCATGTCCTCGAGCGTGTCGATCGCCACGCCCGCCTTGCCGACGTCGCCGACTACGCGCGGATGATCGCTGTCATAGCCGCGGTGGGTGGCAAGATCGAAGGCAACCGAGAGGCCCTTCTGACCCGCGGCAAGGTTGCGGCGGTAGAAGGCATTTGAATCCTCAGCGGTGGAGAAGCCCGCATATTGCCGGATCGTCCACGGACGGCCGGTGTACATCGAGGCGTAGGGGCCGCGCGTGAAGGGCGCGAAGCCCGGAAAGCCGGGGTCGAGATCGGCCGTGTCCTCGGCAGTGTAAAGCGGCTTTACCGCGATCCCCTCGGGCGTGTGCCAAATAAGGTCCTTGCCCTTCACCTCCCGGGCGGCGGCGGCTTTCCAATCGGCGAGGGTCGGCTGCGAAGGCGCGGGGGGCGAGGGGCGGCCCTGGACGGGCGCGGCGCCGCTATCCTCGCCTTTATTCTGCTCGATGGTCGGTCTTTCACTCATTCCATCTTCTCCGGCAAAAGCCGGCGTCCAGCCCAGCCGCCGAAACTGGACCTCCGCCTAGGCCGGGGATCGGCAATCCTCAATGGTGATCACCCTTCGGTGTCTCCATCAATTCCACAAGAACGCCGCCCGTGCCTTTCGGGTGCAGGAAGATCACCGGCGTGCCGTGCGCGCCGATCCGGGGCTCGCCGAGCACCTTGGCGCCCTTGGCGGTCATCTCCGCCGCGGCCGCATGGATATCGGGCACCTCGAAGCAGACATGATGCTGCCCGCCCGCCGGATTCTTCTCGAGGAATTTGGCGATGGGCGAATCCTCTCCCAGCGGCTCCAGCAGCTCGATCTGGCTGTTCGGCAGATCGACGAAGCACACCCGCACCTTTTGCGGCGGCAGGTCGAAAGGCTCGCCGATCTCGGTCGCGCCGAGCAGGACGCGATAGAGGGCGATGCTCTCATCGATGGACGGGGTGGCGACCCCGACATGGTTCAGGCGGCCGAGGGTCATGGCTGGCTTCCGAAGGCGAGGTCGAAGGCGATGTAGACGGCAAGAAGCGCAACCAGCGCATAGACCCAAAGCAGCATGTTGAACGCCTGAGGGCGCTCGTCGCGGCGAACATAGCCTCGCCCGATCGGAAGCATTCCGGAGCGCAGGCCTCGGCGAACCGTCCAGATGATCCAGGGAACGAGGCCAAGGCTGACGAGGGCCACCAGCAGGTTCTCAGAGAGGGATATTGTCATGCTTCTTCCAAGGATTCTCGAGCTGCTTGTCGCGGAGCTTTCGTAGACCCAGAGCGATCCGCCGCCGTGTCGAATGCGGCATGATGACCTCGTCGATGAAGCCCATGCTCGCCGCAACGAACGGATTGGCGAAGCGCTGTTCATATTCCTGCGTTCGGGCGGCGATCTTCTCGGGGTCGCCGATGTCCTTGCGGAAGATGATCTCGACCGCGCCCTTTGCGCCCATCACCGCGATCTCGGCGGAGGGCCAGGCATAATTCAGGTCGCCGCGCAGGTGCTTGGAGGACATCACGTCATAAGCGCCGCCATAGGCCTTGCGGGTGATGACGGTGATCTTGGGAACGGTCGCCTCGGCAAAGGCGAAGAGCAATTTGGCCCCGTTCTTGATGATCCCATTATGCTCCTGCGCGACGCCCGGGAGGAAGCCGGGCACGTCGACGAAGGTGATGATCGGAATGTCGAAGGCGTCGCAGAAGCGGACGAAGCGGCCCGCTTTTTTCGAGCTGGCAATGTCGAGAACTCCGGCGAGCACCATCGGCTGGTTGGCGACGATGCCGATCGTGCGCCCCTCGATCCGGCCGAAGCCGCAGATGATGTTGGCGGCGTGGTTCGGCTGCACTTCGAAGAAGTCGCCCTCGTCGACCGTCTTCCGGATAAGCTCGTGCATGTCATAGGGCTTTGCGGGCGAATCCGGGATCAACGTGTCGAGGCTGTCCTCCTGACGGTCCCAGGGATCGCTGGTCGGCCGCTCGGGCAGCGGGTGCCGGTTGGAAAGGGGCAAAAAATCGAAGAAGTCGCGGGTGGCGAGCAAAGCTTCGATATCGTTCTCGAAGGCGACGTCGGCGACGCCCGACTTGGTGGTGTGCGTCACAGCGCCGCCAAGCTCTTCCTGCGTCACCACCTCGTTGGTCACCGTCCTTACGACGTCGGGACCAGTGACGAACATGTAGCTCGAATCCTTCACCATGAAGATGAAGTCGGTCATCGCCGGGGAATAAACCGCGCCGCCCGCACAGGGCCCCATGATCACGCTGATCTGCGGAATGACGCCGGAGGCGAGCACGTTGCGCTGGAATACCTCGGCATAGCCGGCCAGCGAGGCGACGCCTTCCTGGATGCGGGCACCGCCGGAATCGTTGAGGCCGATCACGGGCGCGCCGACCTTCATCGCCATGTCCATGATCTTGCAGATCTTGCTCGCGTGACGTTCGGACAGCGAGCCGCCGAAGACGGTGAAGTCCTGCGCAAAGACGTAAACCAAGCGCCCGTTGATAGTGCCGGAGCCGGTGACGACGCCGTCGCCGGGGATCTTCTGGCTCTCCATGCCGAATTCGGCGCAATTATGCTCGACGAACATGTCATATTCTTCGAACGAGCCTTGATCGAGCAGCACCGTCAGCCGCTCGCGGGCGGTAAGGCGGCCCTTGGAATGCTGCGCCTCGATCCTTTTCTCGCCGCCGCCGAGCCGCGCCTGCTGCCGGCGGGATTCAAGTTCTTCGATGGTGGTGGCCATGGAGAGTCGGTGCCCCGTTGATGTGCTCCTCCTTTTTCAGGACTTTGCCCGGAACGCAAAT
>JALYGI010000319.1 GCA_030777185.1 Pseudomonadota bacterium | reverse complement strand
GGCTCGGGGCGAATTCCTGGCGGCAATGAGCCACGAGATCCGGACGCCGATGACGGGCGTACTTGGCGTGGTCGATCTGTTGGAGGCGGAGAAGCTTACGGCGAAACAAGAACGCTATGTGGAGAGTATTCGCGCTTCAGGCCGGCATCTGCTCAACATCATCAACGACATTCTCGATTTCTCTAGAATCGAAACCGGCAAGATCGAGCTCGAAAATGTCGACTTTTCGCTTCCAATTGTGCTGGAACGCGTGCGCTCGCTGCTCAACCCGCTGGCCATGGAACGCGGAATCGAGCTGCACTTCGAGCTTGGGGAACACTCGCCTCCCGTTGTGAAGGGCGATCCCACCCGCCTGAAGCAGGTGCTGCTCAACCTGGCCGGAAATGCGATCAAGTTCACCGCGGAGGGCCGCGTGGTCGTCGCCGTATCCTATCAGAGGCTCGACCAGGGCCTGCGCTTCCGTTTTGAGGTCCGTGACACCGGCATCGGCGTACCGCTGGAGGCGCAGGCCACGCTTTTCAACGCATTCACGCAAGCGGATCACTCGACGAAGCGGCAATATGGCGGCACTGGTCTCGGGCTCGCCATCAGCAAACGCCTCGTGGATGCCATGGGGGGAGAGATCGGGGTCGAGAGTGAGCCGGGGACCGGCAGCGTCTTCTGGTTCGAGGTTCCATTCGAGGAAGGCGATGCAATCCAGCTGCCGCGACCAGGAGCGGCGCCTGAGGCCCCGATTGCGCCGCGGCGCGTGCTCGTGGCCGAGGACGTCGAGCTTAATCGCGATATCATCAGGACGGTGCTGGAGCGCGACGGCCACGACGTGGTGTTCGCCTGGAACGGCCGCCAGGCCGTGGAACTGGCTCGGCAGTTTCCCTTCGACCTCGTCCTGATGGACGTGCAGATGCCCTTGATGGATGGGGTGGAAGCCACTCGCCAGATCCGACAGCTGCCCGGGCCCGCTGCCGATACTCCGATCATAGCCCTGACCGCGAACGTGATGGCCACCGAGCAGGAGAAGTGCATCGAAGCGGGCATGAACGAGGTCTTGATGAAGCCGATCGAATGGGAGCGCGTAAGAGCCGTTATTCGCCGTTATGAGGTTCGGAGCGCCGGGACCCTCTGGAAGACGCCTCCGACCATCGCCGGCATAGTGGCTGGTGCGGGTGAAAAGCCGAGTGATCCGCCCCAACCAGAGGAGAACAGCAGTGAACCGGCATTTGTGGAAGCAACCTTCCTGAAGTTGCGCGAGCTCATCCCGGCGGAGCGCCTCGCAAAATACCTTGAAGCCCTGGAGACAGATGTTGCTGCACTTTCGGCCGCGGCTCCCGGTGGCGACGCGGTGGAAGCGTCGGCGTTGCAGGGCACGGCGCACAAGATCGTCTCCCAAGCCGGCATGCTGGGGCTGATCCGACTTTCCAAGCGGGCGGCGCGCGTAGAGGACGCTTACGCTGAGAAGAACGGGGTAGAGACGGCTCTGCGGGAGTTCCGGGAGGCTGCTGCGGACGTCCAGGAAAGACTCTGGCCGCTGGTACCGCGGAGCGATTAGCCGGGGCGGGCCCTGCCCGCTTTCTCGAGCAGGCTCTCCACCCGGACAATCAGCTCGTCGGGGTCAAACGGCTTGCGAAGATAATCGTTGGCACCCGCTCGCATCGCGATCTCCTCGTCCATCTCGCTCCTGCGGGCGGTGAGAATAAGGACGGGCGTCCGATAGGCCGTCCGGGAAAGCCTGATCTGCCGAAGCGCCTCGATGCCCGGCAGTTCCGGCATCGTGCAGTCGAGGATGATCAGGTCGGGTTGCTTCACCTCCACGACCCGAACGGCGTCTGCGCCGTTGCCAACGAGGCCGACGACGTGGCCCTCCGCGGAGAGTGTCGCGCGAACTACGTCGCAAACCAGTTCATCGTCATCCGCCAGTAGGATCAGCGCCACCAGAAATTCCTGCCATGCTGGTTTATCGAGCCGACCAGGTAGTATTGATGCCGCGAAGATCAACACTCCCCGAGGGCGCCTTCGTTCCGTCTGCTATGGGTTGCAAGCGGACGTGAGATTGAAACCGATTTGCGTGATACGGGCTGAGGCCCACAGATGAGCAGGCAAGGCATGCAGGTGAAGAGTGGTTCCGCCGAGATGCAAGCATAGACCAGTGTTGCTCGATCTAATGGGGCTTGCAGCTTGGGCTGCGCTCGCGGCACCCCTTGGCATTTTTCTCCACGAAGCTGGTCATTTCATCGCGGGGCGGTTCCTTGGTCTAGAAACAGGGCTGGGGGTCTCCAGTGTGTCTGGTGGTGCCGAGCTAGGACAGGCTTCAAACTGGATGGTGGCAGTGCAGGCTGCTGCCGGTCCTCTCGTCACCATCATTATCGTTCTTGCCGCACCGCCTGAGCTCGCGGCCTCACCTTGCCGCAAGCACGGAATCGTTCGTCGCAGACTTCCGGGTTGGGGCTATGCAGCACACGGAAAGTAGGATTCCAATGCTCGCCTTGACGGTCCCGGGGGG
>JALYGI010000318.1 GCA_030777185.1 Pseudomonadota bacterium | reverse complement strand
GGTGACAATGGCGGCCAGGGTTATAAGCATCGTCACAGCATAGGTTCGGTGTGCGTAATGCCAAGTTGTCTCGGAAGATTGCTGTTCGCGGAGTGGAGTTACGGCTGGAGCGCTTGTCTCTGATCGGGTAGCAAGACTTCGCAGCGCGGCCAGTTCGGCGCCGCCGGACGTGGTATAGCGGGATGTCTAGCCGGGTGGTATAGCGGCCGAGGTGAAGCCATTCGCGAATGGCGGATTTCTGCGATTACCGCGGAATGGCGGCCCCACCCGTAGGGGTCACCAGAAAAGGGGCTGCGGGGCAGCCCTTTTTTCTGGTGACGGCACCGAAGAGTGCCGCGGCCCACCAGCTCGAAGGGCTGCGGGGCAGCGCTTCTTTTTGGTGACAGCGAGCGCAGCGAAGACTGAGGCCCATCATAATCAAGCGGGCTCTGCGCCGAATTGCTCAGCTCGTCGCGAAGCCAGTCGGCGGCGACCCGCATCTCGTCCCACACGTTGGGTCTGTTTTTCAGGTTCCCTGTCGCAGGTCGCGAGCGAGCACAGTTTCTACAAACGCACTCTTTCCCTCAGTGTAAGCCGGACGGCTTTGCGGATACCGTACTGCCAGCTCCTGTTTGAGGAGAGCATAATCGGCGGCGAGCGCCGCATCCTTCCGCAAGGCATCACGAAAGGCGAGCATTCGCTTCCAAGCATTGCCGTGCAGCGGCACCACATGCAGGAGATGCGTGCGGGGTTCACCTTTCCCAAAAACCTCATGCCCCGGAACGCCGGCCCAAGGTGCGTGCTCGTAGCCAAGTGGGGCAAGGGCCTCCGCAATTGTGGCGACATCTATGGGGGCGCCGATTCCCGCCAAAATGTCGAGGATCGGCTTCGCTGGCAGACCCGGCACGCTCGTGCTGCCGCAATGTTCAATAGCGGCGCTGTACTTTTGGAGGGCCGCCTCCAGCCTCGCCGCCTCGTCCGCGAATAGCGTAGCCCACCGGACGTTCGGCTCCGCCAACCTTACCAGCCCTCGGCTAAGACCAAGGTCGCCAGCCTGTTCGATCATCGCTTACCTCGTACGCGAAAGTGGGTGAAAAGTCCGCACTGGCTGCCGACAAAAACAGCGCCGCGACCCTACCGCCGCTCAAAGCCGTAATCGATCCTGATCCTGACCCAGCTTCCCACCAATAGCCGTCCACCCAGGCGCGGAGGGCGCACCTTGAACTCCCACGCCGCGGCGATCACCGCGCGGTTGATCTGCGATCCGTGCGGGTATTCGTCCAATCCGACGCAATCTTCGACACGATATTCGGGCGCTGTGCGGCATGCGATCAGTCCCCAGCCCGGCCCGCTGGCAGTCGACAAATACGGGCGCAGCATTTCATCTTTCGGCTCGCGATACCAGGCCGCCGCATAAAGCGGCTCGCCATTGGGAGCCGTTCCGACCCGCTCCGTGTCACGGAAGGCGGAGGAGCCACCTTTATCCGGTGGGCCATAAACTGGCCTGGCTGATGGAGCCGGCTGAATCGGGCTGCGGGGAATGTCGGCCGATGGCGGCGGCACCTGCGGCGTCGGTACCATCGTCGGCGGCATCGGCGCCGGCGTCGGCGCGACTTGCGCCGGGAGCGGTTCGGCAGGTCGTGCGGGCAACGGTCCCTCTGTCGCGGGACGTTGCGGCACGGGCCGCTCCTCTGCCCGCTGCGCGCGCTCAGGGCTGCTCGGATCGGGCGCCCCCTCCGGAACGTCGATGGCTTTCAGGGGCACCACATTGATGGCTCCCTCCTTCTCTCCCGGCTGCTTTTCCGAGCTGAGCGTGAGCAGCAGGAGCAACAGCAGCCCTTCGATCAGCAACGCAAAGCTGATGCCGAGCGTGCGGCGTCCTGCCCCGGTGCGGAGCCGTTCAACGACAGGAGTGGCTCGAGAAGGGCTCAGCTGAAGCAATCGGTCGTCGCTGACAATGTCCGCCGGACCAAGCGCCCGAGGCTGTAGATGCGAGGATAGTGGGGCGCCGGACCTGTGACAAGCGGGAGGGCCAGCTTAGCAAGATGCAGCCGCCAAGGCGGCGTTGACAGCAGCGCCCGTCGCGGGGCACGTTAGCGCTAACAGCAATGGTGGGGAGGCGATGATGAGCGCGAACGAGGCGGCGCTTAGCCCGCGTTCAAGTACATCCCTCCAGCTGGCACCTTTCGGAAAGGCGGAGCTACCTGCAGTTCCGCCTCGTACTTGGAAGCTCATCGGCCCCGGTATCGTTGCAGCCGGCGTGGGCCTCGCGTCCGGCGAGTTCATCCTCTACCCCTATATCGCAAGTCAGGTGGGGCTTTCCTTCCTGTGGGCCGCCGCGGTCGGGCTGATCACGCAGTTTTTCATCAACATGGAGATCGAGCGCTACACGCTCGCACGCGGAGAGACGGTGCTCACTGGCTTCAGCCGGCTGGGGCGCCATTGGGGCCTGTTCTTCGTCCTGCTCGCGATCGCTGCCAATCTCTGGCCGGGCTGGGTGACCAGTGCAGCGACTCTTCTGACCTATCTCGTGGGCGGCAGCGTCCGCTGGATCGCAATCGGCATGCTCCTGGCGATCGGCCTTATCCTGACGCTGTCGCCGGTTGTGTTCCGCGCGCTCGAGCGCGCGCAGGCTTTGAAGATTCTGGCCGTCGGAAGCCTCTTCATCATCGCCGCTCTGTTCGCGATCCCCCCCGACATCTGGGCCGCAGCGCCTGCGCAGGCGGCGAACGCTCGCCTGCCCGTAGACGAGCTCGGCTGGGCGCTGCTGCTCGGTGCGCTCGCTTATGCCGGGGCAGGGGGAGGCCAGAATCTCTGCCAGTCGAACTGGATCCGGGACAAGGGCTTCGGCATGGGCGTTCACGCGCCCCGCATCGTCAGCCCAGTGACGGGAGAGCCGGCGGCCGATGCCGGCACCGGCTGGCGATTTGAGATCGATGCCGTCAGCCTTGAAAGGTGGCGAGCCTGGTGGCGCTTCGCCAATTTCGAGCAGGCGACAACCTTTGTCGCCATCAGCTTTGTCACGATCCTCTTCACGTCGCTGCTTGCAGTGGCGACGCTTGGCGGGCAGCCGGAGCTTCCCCGCGACATCACATTCCTCGCAACCGAGGGGGAGGCGCTTTCGGCGGCCGTCGCGCCGTGGTTCGGTAAGCTGTTCTGGGCCGTGGGCGCATTCTCGCTGTTCGCCGCTGCTCTCGGCATCGTCGATTATACCAGTCGGCTCGCGGCCGACGTGATCCGCACCAGCTATCGGAGCCAGTGGAACGAAAGCCGTATCTATGCAGTCCTGGTCTGGCTGATCGCGGCGACGGGCATGCTCGTCATCGCCAGCGGGATGGACCAGCCGCTCGTGCTGCTGGTCATCGCCGGATGCGTGGCGGCCTTCATGATGTTCTTCTATTCGGCCCTGCTGATCGTCCTCAACCGCCGAATGCTGGAGGAGCCGCTGCGCCCCGCCGGATACCGCATTGGGGCGCTCGTCTGGGCGACCTTGTTGTTCGGCCTGCTGTCGGTGATCACCGCGATCGACCAGGCACGAAAACTGTTTGAAGGGTGAGGCACGTGCCAAGCAAAAGACGAACGGGGCGCCTCCGGTGCATGCTGATCGCTGCGGCACTTTTGTCCGCCGCGGCCGTTTCCGCCGCTCCGCCCGCTGCTGAGCGGGGGCTGCCCCTCCTTTCTGAGAGCGACCGGGCGAGGGTCGATGCGCTGCTCGGGCGGATGAGTCTCGACGAGAAGATCGGTCAATTGAACCAGATCCCGGGCGGCCGCAGCAAGAGCCTCAATTCGCGCCTCGGCCCGCAAGAATATGAACGCGTGCGCAGGGGCGCGGTCGGTTCCTACCTGCACGTCGCTGGGGCCGAGCCGCTGCGGGAGCTGCAGCGGATTGCGATCGAGGAATCGCGCCTTGGCATCCCGCTGCTGTTCGCGATGGACGTGGTGCACGGCTATCGCACCATCTTCCCCGTGCCCCTGGCAGTCGCGAGCAGCTGGGACCCGGCACTGGCCGAACGCGCGGCCCGGATCGCCGCCGTCGAAGCCTCGGCGAGCGGCCTCCACTGGACCTTCGCGCCAATGGTGGACATTGCCCGCGATCCCCGCTGGGGGCGGATCGTCGAAGGTGCGGGAGAGGACCCC
Organism: Pseudomonadota bacterium; assembly: GCA_030777185.1. Classification (GTDB taxonomy): domain Bacteria; phylum Pseudomonadota; class Alphaproteobacteria; order Sphingomonadales; family Sphingomonadaceae; genus Allosphingosinicella. The sequence continues at coordinate 10,862 of JALYGI010000318.1, read as the reverse complement.
TTCCTGGGCTCCGCGATGGCCGCGGCACAAGTGCGCGGATATCAGGGCCGCTCGCTTGCAGCGCCCGACACCATCATGGCCACCGCCAAGCATTTCGCAGCATACGGCGCCGCTGAAGGCGGGCGCGACTATGACGCCGCCGACATATCGGAGCGGACGCTCCACGAAATCTACCTGCCGCCCTTTGCCGCCGCCGCCGAAGCGGGATCCTTCATGACATCGTTCAACTCGATCGGCGGTGTGCCGGTCACGGCGGACCGGGCTCTGGTCCGTGGTCTTCTCCGCGAGACCTGGGGCTATCAGGGGCTTGTCGTCAGCGACTGGAATGCAATCACCGAGCTCAAGAACCATGGTGTGGCTCAGGACGACGCCGCTGCCGCGGCAGCCGCGCTGTCGGCAAGCATCGACATGGACATGGCGAGCACGGCCTATTTGAACGCGCTTCGCAAGGCGGTGGAACGCGATCCGGCGCTGATGCGCGACCTCGACGAGGCTGTCCGGCGAGTGCTTGCGGCCAAGGCGCGGCTCGGCCTGTTCGAGGATCCGTACCGATATCACGATGCCGCCCGCGAACGGCGCGTGATGCTTTCGGCCGAGCATCGCCGCGCCGCGCGAGAGATTGCGGAAAAGTCGGTTGTGCTCCTGAAGAACGATGGCGGACTGCTCCCGCTGGCGAGCAAGGTGCGCCGCATCGCAGTCGTGGGAGCGCTCGCAGCGGATGCCAATTCACAGCTCGGCTCCTGGCGCGCGCAGGGCAAAGCCGAGGACGTGAAGCCGCTGCTGCCGGCGCTTCAGGCGGCCCTGCCGCGCGAAACCCGGCTCGTCTTCGAGGCCGGCGCGTCACCCCGGAGCGACGACCGCTCCGGCATCGCTGCTGCGGTCGAGGCGGCGCGGCAGGCGGATCTCACCATCCTCGTAGTCGGTGAGGATTTCGACCTCAGTGGCGAGGCTCGCAGCCGCTCCGATCTCTCGCTTCCTGGCGCGCAGCAGGCCCTTGCCGAGGCGGTTCTCGACACTGGCAAGCCTGTCGTCCTGTTGCTGATGAACGGCCGCCCGCTCGCCTTGGAGAAGCTGGCGGAGCGGGCGCCGGCGATCCTCGAGGGCTGGTTCCTTGGTGTGGAAGCAGGGCCTGCGCTCGCCAACATCCTGACCGGCAAAGTGTCGCCGGGCGGCAAGCTGCCGGTGAGCTTTCCCCGGCGCACCGGGGCAGTGCCCAGCTACTACAATCACCTGCCCACCGGCCGCCCTGCCGACCCCGATCTGGCGAAAGACAGCGCGCGCTATCTCGACCTGCCAATCACCCCTTCATTTCCGTTCGGGCACGGGCTCAGCTACTCAAGCTTCGCCTATGGCCCGATCCAGCTCGACCGTCGCCAGCTTGCTGCCGGCGCTTCCGTGACGATCAGCATCACCATCACCAACAGCGGCCGAGTGACGGCCGACGAAGTCCCCCAGCTCTACATCCGCGATCCGGTGGCCAGCGTGTCGCGGCCGGTGCAAGAACTGCGCGGCTTCCGCCGCATCACCTTGCGACCGGGAGAGACACGCCGCCTCAGCTTCAAGCTCGATCCTCGGCATTTTGCATTCTGGCAAGCGGGCAGGTGGCGGGTGGAGCCAGGCGCGATCGAGCTGATGATTGGCTCGTCCTCCGCTGACATCCGCGCGCGGGGGCGTATCCACATCATGAGCGAAGCGGCCGCGAGCTCATCACCAGCCGTGCTCGGCACAATTACCAGCGAGGAGAAGGTCCGTTGAACAGGGCTTCGTTCCTCTTCCTCGCCTGCCTCTTACCCGTCATTGGAGGATGCGTGAGCACCGAACCCGCCCCGACTTTCCGTTCCGTTGGCACCATATACCGGGAGGGCAGCGCTCTTGACGGCTTGATCGCCGCGGGAACCGCTATCGAACGGCTGGCCGACGGCTTTCAGTGGAGCGAAGGGCCGGTCTGGATCCCCCAGGGCGGCTATCTGCTGCTGAGCGACGTCCCGGCAAACAAGATGTATCGCTGGTCGGAACGGGAAGGACTGTCGGTCTTCCTCGAGCCCTCAGGCTATACGGGGAGCAAGGAGGGGATCTTCCGGGAGCCGGGCTCCAACGGCCTCATTCTCGGAGACGGCAATACGATCCTGCTCGGGGACCACGGAAACCGTGCGGTTGCTCGGCTGGACCTCGGCACGCGATCCAAGAGCTTCCTGGCCACGCACTTCGGGGGCAAGAGGTTCAATTCGCCCAACGATCTGGTCCGCGCATCCGACGGCTCCATCTACTTCACCGACCCACCCTATGGCCTCGAGGGTCTCAACCAGTCGCCCCACAAGGAGATCCCGTTCAACGGAGTCTATCGGTTGCTGCCCTCGGGCGAGGTGGAGTTGCTGGACGATCGGCTGACCTTCCCCAACGGCATCATCCTTTCGCCGGACGAGCGGACCCTCTACGTCGCCGTGTCCGATCCCGATCGTGCGCATATCCACGCTTACTCGCTCGATCGAAGCGGGCGTCCCATCAGCCGCCGGCTATTTGCGGACATGACCGAACTCGCACGGGGCGGCTTGCCAGGCTTGCCCGATGGCATGGCAATCGACGTGGAGGGCAATCTCTACGCCACGGGTCCGGGCGGAGTGCACATCTTCAGCCCCGAAGGCGTCCGGCTCGGCCGCATCGACACGGGGACGGCCGTCGCGAACTGCGCGTTTGGCGAAGACGGCAAGACCTTGTTCCTGGCCTCGAACCACTTCCTGGCTCGGCTCCGAACCAGGGTGGCTGGACTTGGCACCCGTACGGGCACCGCCGCGGAAATCCGCAAATGACCAACGACGCCATCTTGCCCTGGGGCAGAACAGCCGCATTTGCGCTGATGGTCTTGGCAGTCGGCAGCCCGGCCGCGGCGCAGCCATATAAGGACCCCTCGCAGCCGGTCGACAAACGGGTCGCCGATCTCGTCTCTCGAATGACCCTGGAGGAGAAAGCAGCCCAGCTCCAGAACGGCGCCCCAGCGATCCCGAGGCTCGGCGTCCCTGCCTACGACTATTGGAACGAGGCACTTCACGGCGTCGCCCGGGCCGGCGAGGCGACGATGTTCCCGCAGGCGATCGGTCTTGCCGCGACCTGGGACAAGCAATTGCTGGGCGAGGTTGGCGAGGTGGTCGCCACCGAAGGAAGGGCCAAGTACAACCAGGCTCAGCGCGAGGGCAATCACGGCCGTTATTTCGGTCTCACCTTTTGGTCGCCCAACATCAACATCTTCCGCGACCCGCGCTGGGGCCGGGGCCAGGAAACGCTTGGCGAGGACCCCTTCCTGACCGGGGTGCTGGCGAGCGAATTCATCACCGGGCTGCAGGGGAACGACCCGCGATACTATAAGGCGATCGCAACGCCGAAGCATCTTGCCGTCCATAGCGGGCCGGAGCCGCTCAGGCACGGCTTCAACGTCGATCCCTCGCCGCGCGATCTTGCCGAGACCTATTTGCCGGCCTTCCGCCGTACACTGGCCGAAACCAAGGCGGCGTCGGTGATGTGCGCCTACAATGCCGTGGGCGGAAAGCCCGCCTGCGCCAGCCCCGAACTGCTCCAGCACGTGCTGCGGAGGGATTGGGGGTTCAAAGGCTTCGTCGTTTCCGACTGCGGCGCCATCGACGACATCACCACTGGCCACAAATACACCAAGACCAATGTCGAGGCGGTCGCGGCCGCCATTAAGGCCGGCACCGATCTCGCCTGCACGTTCAAGGACGAATATCTCGAAATCCCTCAAGCCGTGGCGGCCGGCCTGCTGACCGAAGGGGAAGTGGACCGCGCGCTGGAGCGCGTTCTCGCCGGGCGAGTGCGTCTCGGCCTTTTCGATCCGCCTTCCATCGTGCCCTTCTCGGCGATCCCTGTTTCGGCCAATCATGCGCCCGAACATCGTGCACTGGCGCTCCGCGCCGCGCGCGAGGCGATCGTTCTCCTGAAGAATGACGGCTTCCTTCCGCTCGCCCAGCGAGGGCAGAAGATCGCGGTGGTTGGTCCGGGCGCGACTTCGCTCATCTCGCTCGAGGGCAATTATAATGGGACGCCGACCCAGCCCGTGCTCCCGCTCGACGGCATGGCCGCCGCTTATGGCGCAGCGAACATTCGCTATGCCCAGGGGTCCGAGTTCGTCGCGGGGCTTGCAGTTCCGGTGCCGCGTACTGCCTTCGCGGGCGGCCTTACCGCAACCTTCTTCAACGGCACCGACTTCAAGGGGCCGCCGGTGACCACCAGGGTCGATCCTGAAATCGACCACAATTGGAACTGGGTGGCGCCGGCGCCGGGCGTGGATCCGAAGAGCTTTTCCGTGCGCTGGACGGGAACGATCATCCCCGCCGGCGCCGGCGACCACAGCTTCGAGTTCCAGCGGCGGCGGTGCGATGCCAAAGCGACGGTGGAGCGTTACCGCATCGAGATCGAGGGCTCTCCACCGTTGGAGGTGGACGGCGCCTGCGGCAGCCGGGACGCGGGGGAAGCGCCTGCGTTGAAGGTGCGTTTTCCCGACACGGCGCCGCGCCGGATTGTCATCGACTATGCGCACGCAGCGCCAAATTACGCGCCCGCGATCACTTTCGCCTGGAACGCTCCCGACGAGGCGCTCCGCGCGGCCGCCGTGGCGGCAGCGCGGGCCTCGGACGTGGTCGTCGCCTTCGTCGGCCTCAACGCCTGGCTCGAGGGCGAAGAGATGCCGGTCAAGGTCGAGGGGTTTGAAGGCGGCGATCGGACGGACATCCGGCTGCCGTCGGCGCAGCGCGAGCTGCTCCGCGCCCTGCGCGCGACAGGCAAGCCCCTGGTGCTGGTCCTGCAGAGCGGCTCGGCGGTTGCGCTTGGTGAGGAAGGACAGGGGGCGCGGGCCGTGCTTTCGGCCTGGTACGGAGGCGAACTCGGCGGCACCGCGATCGCCGATGTCCTGACCGGGGCCTACAACCCCTCGGGCCGGCTGCCGGTCACCTTTTATGCCTCGGACGAGCAACTGCCCCCATTCGCGGATTATTCCATGGTCGGCCGCACCTATCGCTACTTCGGAGGCAAGCCGGAATACGCCTTCGGCCACGGCCTCAGCTACACCAGCTTCGCTTATTCGCGGCCTTCCGTCGGCCGGGCCCGAATGGAAGCAGGCGAGAAGCAGGAGGTCAGCGTCCGGGTCCGGAACAATGGGCAGCGAGTGGGGGAAGAGGTGGTCCAGCTCTACTTGTCCGGACCAGCTGCCGCGGGGGCGCCCTCTCGCTCACTGAAAGGGTTCGAGCGGGTCCGGCTGAGGCCCGGTGGGGAAAAGCAGGTGAGCTTCACATTGACGGCGCGCGATCTTGCCTTGGCTGACGAAGACGGGACGATGCGGGTGCGCCCCGGCCGCTACCGGCTTTGGCTGGGCGGCGGCCAGCCCGGCACCGGCCTCCCCGGAGCGGCCGCTTCGTTCGACGTTCGGGGGAGCGTGACGCTGCCTCGATGAACGGCCGGAAAAACCGCATCGGACACAGAGGCTTTGAGTTGAGTGATTGGCGCGCAGGCGCAGGCGCCCGAACAGGAGGCAGCGGATGATCGAGAATGGCGTGACGCGGCGAGGTTTGTTGGAGTTGGGCGGAGGCGTGGCAGCCGCATCTCTGGCAGTGGCGGCGAGCCCGGTCGCCGGGTTGATGCAGCCACGCGGCGGAGTTCGCGCCGCCGGCCAGAGGATGCCGGATAGGGTCGATCTTCCCGCCACGCCGCCGCGGCGGAGGCGGCCGGACAGCATCGGCTTTGCCATCGTCGGCCTCGGCAATTACGCGCTCAACATAATGATGCCGCGCTTTGCGGAGGCCGAGCGCGCGCATGTTGCGGCCATCGTGTCCGGAAACCCCGACAAGTTAAGCCGCGTGGGCAACGCTTATGGAATTCCCGCGGACGCGCGCTACTCCTACGAGAATTTTGCGAACATCGCATCGGACAAGCGGGTCGATGCGGTTTACATTGTCCTCCCCAGCGGGCTCCATGAAGACTGGACCACCCGAGCCTTTGCAGCCGGCAAGCACGTCCTTTGCGAGAAGCCGATGGCGCTCTCCAGTGCCGAGTGCGAGCGTATGATCGCGGCAGGACGCCGTGCGAACCGGAAGCTGATGATCGCCTATCGCTCGCACTTCGAGCCGCACAATCTGGAAGCCATGGAGCTGATGGCGCGAAATGCCGTCGGGCAGATTCGGGTGCTTCGAACCGAGCAATCCTACCGGATGGGCCCCACGAGCCCCAGTGAGAATTGGCGGGTGAACCGCGCGCTCGCGGGAGGCGGTCCGCTGGAGGATTTGGGGATCTACGGCCTCCAGGCCGCCTTATACCTGACGCGGGAGATGCCCGAGAGCATCAGCGCCACCACCTTCCGGCCCGCCGGGGACCCGCGCTTCTCGGAGATATTCGCCCATGTTTCCTCACAATGGCGGTTCCCCTCAGGCGCGGTTGCACAGCTTGCCACATCCTACGACTCATCCGGGACCAATTTCGTCCATGTGCGCGGCACCAGCGGAGCGCTGATCATGGACCCGGCGACCAATTATTCCGGCCAGAAGATGAGGCTGGAAGGCGCGGAGCGTCGCGAGATCACCGCGGGCGACCCCAGCGTCCAGTTCGCGCGCCAGCTCGACCATTTTGCCGACGCGATCCGCGACGGCGCTCGGATCAGGACGCCTGGTGAAATGGGCCTGCGGGACCTGCGCCTGATCGAGGCGATATACGCGTCCGCGGCGGCGGGCCGGACGGTGAAGTTGAAGCCCGACGGGACGATGAGGAGCTGAGGCTCGCTCGCGGCGTCACGGAAGGCGACAGACCCGATTTATGCTATGGATCACCCGCAAGCCCCGACGATCAGGTATCCCGCGATGTACGACAAGTAGCCGCAGCTCGAGCATGATGGGTTCAGCCTGCCCCAACCGTCATTGCGAGCGCAGCGAAGCAATCCAGAGATATCGTGGGCATCACTGGATTGCCCTTCGACCCCGCCTGCGGCGTCGCTCAGAACAGGCGTCGTCGCCGCGCTCCTCGCAATGACGATTCGAGCCTATTTCATCCCGCTCTATCTGCAGTGTCAGGCGCCCATCACCGTCCGAAGCTGAGCCGTGTCCACATATTGCTGGAATTTCCTGAGCTTTGAATCCTCGTAGGTGAGGATGTGGCAGACCTGGCAGTCCAGCTCGCGACCGGTGCCGCTGAAGGTGCCGGTATAGCGCGCTTCCACGACCACGACACCATCGCTGCACTCGTGGAAGGCTCTGGGCGTAACCACGAACGAAGTCCAATCCTGCCCCAGCCGCGCGAAGAGCTTTTGCAACACTTCCTCAGGACCGCGAAAGGGAATTCCGTCAGGCTGATAGGGATTGCCTTCGGCCTCGTGCCACTCCACTTGCGGGTGGAGGCCAGCGAGAATGGCCTCGATGTCACCGCGCGCCAAGTCATCATACATTTTGCGCGCTGCTTGAACGCCGCTCCTCTGGCGATCCCTGAGATCGCCTGCGTTCGACACCTGTGTCACCGGATGCTCCCCTTTGCGCTCTGCCTCGGAGACTCCAGAGACTAAGGCATCAAAGGGCGGCTTTCCACCCACTCGAGAGGTTCAGCCGAATACCGGGCTTCGACCCATTGCGGACACACGTGCCCGGTGGAATCGCGCTACGCTCTGCGATCCTCCAGGAAGGCTCCTCCTGTGATGCCTGGTCGGTTGGCGGAATTCGGAATTGCGCGTGAGAGCGCCAGGCCGAGACCTGCAAATGCAGTTCATCTACCGTTCACCGCCCGTGAAATCACATGTGTAATCGCATGTGGTGGAGGGGCTTGGAGGACGCATTGTTGCCTCGCAATGCCGCGGCAGGGCTCATGGGGGGCGAATGAGATGAAGTTGAAGATGTTTTCGGCGGCCGTGCTGCTCGCCGGGACCGCTGGGGTTGCGGCGCTGGCGCAGGGCCAAGTCGTGGTTAGGAGCATGCCGTCTGGCAGGGCGCCGAGCGAGCTTGCCCCTGGCCCCAGCGGAAGCGTCGTTCAGCCCGCTCCCGCTCAGCCTGGCGCCGGTCCAGTTGAGCTCCGTCCCGACCCGGCGGCCCGGTTGGGCGAGCTGCCCAACGGCATGCGCTACGTCATCTATCCCAATGCTACGCCTCCGGGGCAGGCTTCGGTCCGGCTGCACTTCCGCGCAGGCGACTTGATGGAGCGCGACGAGCAGAACGGGCTGGCGCACTTCATCGAGCACATGGTGCTCAACGAGACCCGCAATTATCCAGAAGGGGAGTTGCTGCGGACTCTTGAACGGCAGGGCATGGCCTTCGGACGTGAGGTGAACGCCTTCACCGCGCCGGATCAGACCGTCTATGTTTTGGACGTGCCGACGGTGAACGAGACCAAGCTCGACACCGTGCTCAACGTCCTTCGGGAAGTCGCGGGCGAGGCGACCTTCAGTCCCGCGGCGATCGACCGGGAGCGCGGCATCATCCAGTCCGAAGACAGGAGCATGTACCCGCCGGCGCGGCGAGGCTTCGTCGCCAGCCAGCAGTTCCTCGCGCGCGACCAACTCATCTCGCGCCGGCTCGACATCGGCAATCTCGACGTGATCCGCACCGCGCCGCGCGAGCGGTTCGTAGATTTCTACCAGCGTTACTATAGGCCGGAGCGCGCCACGCTCGTCGTCGCCGGCGACGTTGATCCAGCGGCGGTTGAAGCAAAGATCCGCGCGCGCTTCTCCGGCTGGCGCGGAGTCGGACCCGCGGGAGCCAATCCCGATCTTGGTCGCCTCGCAACGCGCGGCTTCGAGAGCGGCAGCTTCGTCCGCGAAGGCGCCATCCGCGAAGTGTCGGTGAGCTGGCTTCGCCCCTATAGGGAGGTTCCGGACAGCCTCGCAAAGCGGCGCGAGGAATGGCGCAAGCGTTTGACGCTTGCCGTCCTGAACCGGCGCCTGCAGCGGCTCGCCGAAGCCGACGACGCCCCATTCACGCAGCCGGCGGCATTCGTTGGCGATCTTTATGAGTCGCTCGAGCGCACCAGCGTCCGAGTCGAGCCCAAGCCGGGCAAATATGCCGAGGCCGCGGCCATCCTAGAACGCGAGGTGCGACGGATGGCGGAGCACGGCGTGCTCGAAACCGAACTCCAGCGCGAGATCACCGAGACGCGTTCGCGCCTCGAAGCCGCCGTTGCGGGTGCTCGCACTCGCCCGACCGCCGTCCTCGCTAGTCAGATCGTACAGACGGTGAATGAGAAGGAGGTCCTGCTCTCGCCCGAGCAGCAGCTCGCGGTCTTCGTCCATTCGACCCAGGGCTTCGATGCTCCGGCGGCAGGCGCAGTCGCTCGGATGCTGTTCGCCGGCAGCGGGCCGCTGCTCTTCGCGACCAGCCCGGACCCGATCCAGGGCGGCCACCAGCGCCTCGCCGAAGCATTCCAGGCGTCCACCCGCACTCGCGTCGAGGCGCCAGTAGCGATGGCTGCGCGCGAATGGCCCTACGGCACGTTCGGAGCGCCCGGCCAAGTGGTCGAGCGGCAGGAGATCGCCGATCTTGGCGTGACCCGGGTTCGCTTCGCCAATGGCGTCAACTTGCTCGTCAAGCCCACGAAATTCGCGCGCGACCAGGTGATGGTGACGGCGCGCATCGGGGGCGGTCGGTTCGGCTTCGCGCCGGGGCCGCTGACCGCGCTGATGGATCAGGGCGGCTTCGTCGCGAGCGGCCTCGGCCGTCTCAGCCAGGAGGAGATCCGCGAGGCGCTCGCCGGCCGGGTCTACTCCTCTTCCTTCTTCACGCTCGACAATGCCTTTCAGCTTCGCGGCACCACCCGCCCGGCCGACCTTACGCAGCAGCTTCAGCTGCTCACGGCCTATGTCGTCGATCCAGGTTGGCGACAGCAGGCTTTCGAGCGCAAGAAGACCGAGTTCCAGAACATCCTCAACCTCATCTCGACGGCGCCGCTGCAGACGGCGATGACGCAGTTCCCGAGGCTGGCACGGTCGGGCGACGCCCGCTGGGGGCTGCCGACACGCGATCAGCTTGCAAGCGCCGATCTTGCCTCGGTGCGCTCGGCGATCGAGCCCGCACTTCGCTCCGGGCCGATCGAGATCGTGATGGTCGGTGATGTGACCGTCGAGCGGGCGATCCAGGAGGTCGCTTCAACCTTCGGCGCGCTGCCCCAGCGGCAGGCGCAGCCGCGCTTCGATCCTCGGCTGACCCGCGCCGCGTTTCCGCTGGCGAACGGCGCCGTCACCCGCCTCCAGCATTCCGGCCGGCCGGACGTCGCGATGGGGATGATCGCATGGGCCACCGACGACTATTACGATGATCCGGCCGAAGCGCGGGCGCTGCAGGTTTTGGAGTCGATCCTGCGGCTCAGGACGATCGACAAGCTGCGCGAAGAGCTTGGCGCAACCTATTCGCCGGTCGTTCTTCGCGAGAATTCCGAAACGCTTGACGAATTTGGCCTCATCGCCATGGGTGCCGAGGTCAATCCGTCGCAGCTCGGCCGGTTGATGGAGGTGATCGAAGAGGTGGCACAGGGGCTGAAGGCGGGCGAAGTCCAGGCCGATGAGCTGGCGCGTGCCCGCGAGCCGATGCTGCAGGCACTGAGCCGGGAGCAGGCGGGCAACGAATTCTGGGCGGGGCGCCTTGCCGGCAGCACTTGGGATCCGCGGCGGCTGGACAGTATCCGCACCCAGGAGCAGCTCGTTCGCGCGGTGAACGCCGCCGACATCCGTCGTATCGCGCAGAAGTATCTCGAGCGCCGCAGGTCATTCCGGTTGGTCGTAGAACCCGCAGCCACGGCGCCAACGGCGGTGACGCCGAGTTGACCGCCGCTGAGACGGGTTCGATTGAACGGAGTGTCGGCTTTGCGCCCGCGCCAGCTATTCCGAAGCTGGATAGCGC
>JALYGI010000317.1 GCA_030777185.1 Pseudomonadota bacterium | reverse complement strand
AAGCGCTCTTCACCTTCGTTGCGCTGGACGAGAACAATCGGCCGCGGGCGCTGCCTGATATCTAGAGCCTGACGCGGGCCCCAATCGTGCGGCAAGAGAGCTTTTAGAAATCGACCTGCGCGCGGGCGCCGAATACGTCGATCCCGTAGTCGCGGTCGCCTCCCGCTGCGGGAAGAGCGGCATCCTCATACTGCATGCGCCCATAGTTCAGGTAGAAGCGGACATGGTCCTGCGGAATCCAAAGCAGAGAGGCTTCGTAGCCGTTCTGCTCGCCGCCGATGATCGCCCCGTCGGTGAGGTCGAGATGGTCGAAGCGCAAGTTGAGCTGAAGCGCGCCGAAGCCGCCCTCTCCGACCGGCTTCAGCACCTTGGGCCGGTCCCAGCGCCCGCCCCTGTAGCCGCGGGTTTCGCCGGTGAAGAAATAGCCGATTTCCGCATAACCGCCGAAGAAAGTGGGGTTGCGTCCGGGTGTGAGCGTGTTCGCACGGAGCCAGTGCAATTCGCCCGTGGCGTGGAGCGGGCCGTTGATGAACGCCGCCTCGAGCCCGTAATTCGTCTCCGATTCCACCCTGAGGCCCGGCGTCGCCAGGAAACGCGTATTGCTGGTGTGGATGAAGGGGCGCTGGCGGTAACGCGTCGCGGGGCCGCGCTCGGCCGTGCCGCCATTGTCGCGGTAATGGGCTGAGCCGCCGAGGTGGAGCTGGGTGTTGCCCGCCTTCGGGGCGTAGACCAGGCGGGCATCGGCGCTCACCGCCTCGTTCTCGTCACCGAGCCCGACCGCGTCCTGCGCGTTCGAAAGATCCTCGATATTGGCGGTGAAGAGGCCCGCATTGGCGATGACATCGCCCCCGGAAAAGCGGGCGGAAAGCCCGACGCGCCGCTCGAAGCCGAAGGCGTCGGTGAAAGCGGCACGCTCCATGAAGGAAAGAAAGCGAGAGCTCGTCACCTCCTCCAGCGACTGGAAATTGTTGTGCTGGCCGATGGTGACACCGAAGTTCTTCGAAGCTTCGTAGCTGAGAGTGGCGTCGGTGACCTCGACCTCGTTGTCGGCAAATTCCACCTCGAACTTGTAGCCGAACCCGCCCGGGATCGTGCCCTCGGCGCCGAGGCGTGCGCGGCGAAGCTCGCTGGCAAAGCCGAGGCCGCGATCGTTCACGCCAGGCGGGCTGCCGACATGGCCGACATCATATTGAAGCCGCCCGATCGGCTTGAATGACCAGCCGGACCTCTTGTCCTCGAGCTGCGGCGCGCCCTTCCAGCTTGGAACCGCGGCTGCGCTCTTTTGCTGCGCCCCTTCCAGCTCCTTCACCTTGGCTTCCAGGCTCTCGATCTTGGCGCGCATCGCGGCCAGTTCCGCGGCGAGTGCGGCGGCATCCTGCGGCTGCGCGAAAGCGGGGGCGGCGTGGAGGCAGGCGCCGACAAGCAAGGCAGCAGCAAAGATGGTTTTCGGCATCTCGATCCCGTTTCCCTTCGGCACAGGCATGGCGCCGGCCCCGCTGACTCGAAGCCGCTAAGTCAGATCGGTGACGGGGAAAAGACAGGTCGATGAAGCTTTTGTGACGGCAGCGACGGGACAAGGAAAAGGCGGCGATCCGAGGACCGCCGCCTTGAAAAGCTGGATTGTGAAGCCGCTCAGGCCGCGGGAGCGATCTCCGCCTCGCCGTCCGGGCGCGGGCGGCGGGGACGGCGGGCGCGAGGCGCCTTGGCCGCTCCGTCGCCGTCGGGGGCGATGGCAGGCGGAAGAACCTCGAGCGAAATCCGCTCCTCGCCAGCCGCCTCTTGCACTTCCTCAGCACGCTCCCGGCGGGGTCGATCCCGGCGAGGGCGCTCGCGGCGGGCTTCACCACCATTATATTGATCGCGGCCACCCATGCGCTCCTGGCGCTCCTGGCGCTCCTGGCCTTCCTCGCCGCGCTGCTCCCGCGGCTCGTGGCGGTCGGGCTCTCCTTGGCTGTCATCGCCGTCGCCGCCTTCAGCGATCATCGCTTCATCATCCTCGTCCTCGTCCGACATGAAGTCGTCGCGGCGGGGGCGCTGTTCCTCGAACCGGCTGCGGTTCTCGTTCAAGACGCGGAAATAATGTTCGGCGAACTGAAGATAAGTTTCAGTCTGGA
>JALYGI010000316.1 GCA_030777185.1 Pseudomonadota bacterium | reverse complement strand
AAGTGATACTAGACGGCGTCTATTCGCGTTACCGGCAGGACAGCATCGTCAACGCGATCACCCCGGTCGGCCTCAACCGGAACGGCACCAACGCTCGCGTTCAGCAGGGGACGCTGCGCCCGGCTAGCAACTCGAACTTCCTTGCGGATCGACTCCTGATTTATCCGGACTGCCGGCCACGTCCGGGCCTCGACTGCGGCCAGACGATTTATGGCGGCCGCCTGGTCCCCGGAACCCGCAACAGCTTCAACCCCAACAACCTCGATCCGTTCGACTATTACAACTCGCCCGTCTCTCCGGGCTTCATCCCGACGTCGAACGCGACCGGCTTCTACGAGCAACTGATCGGCCGACCCAATACCAAGATCCGGGAAGCCAATGTCAACGCGGCCGGCCAGGCGGATTATCTGGTGCTGGACGACGTCGATTGGCGGAGTTCCGCCGACGCGCAATTCGGCACGACCCAGTTCAAGCAGGGGACGCTGAACGCCACGCAGGAGTTTACCGACCGCTTCCGCGCCGAAGGCACGCTGGGCTGGTCGCGCTCCGAGTTCCGGGGCACCGGCCTTCTTGCGGAGTTCAACGCGATCGACCGCGACGGCTTCACCTTTGACGCGCGCGGGGACGGCATCATGCCGGTCTTCAGCCCGGGCTTTGACGTCGCCAATCCGAATTCTTGGAGCTTGGTCAAAGGCCTGTCGACCATCCGTTACTTCAACACGATGGTGAACAACGAGTTCAAGGTTGGCCGCCTGAACTTCGCCTGGGAGTTCACCGACGCGCTTACGCTCCGCTTCGGCGGCACTTGGAAGCAGTTCGATTATGAAGGTGCTCAGGCTCGGCGCGAGCAGGACATCGAGGCGATCAATCCGACCCTCGAAGAGGCCGGACTTCGGATCACGGACCTCGGCCGGTCGCTTGGCTTCGGCAAGGGCCTGACCGTCTCGCAAGGCACGCCGACCAGCTTCTATGCCCCCGATCTCGATGCGTTCCGCAGGCAGTTCCAGATCGACTGCAACTGCATCAACAAGTGGGGCGACTATCGTGCTGTGATCGACGGACGCCAGATCAACTCGGTGACCGAGCGCGACCTTTCAGGCTTCGTGCAGCTCGACTTCGACTTTGATCTGTTCGGCAATCCGCTGCGCGGCGACGTCGGCGTTCGCGTCGCCCGCACCCGAGTGAAGGGTCGCGGCAATGTCGGCGGCAGCCGCAGCTCTGCCGGCCTGCCGGTCGAAGCCACCAACGAATATACGGACGTGCTGCCCTCGACCAACATCGTCTACGAACCGTTCCGGGACTTCCTGGTGCGGTTCGCCGCGTCGAAGACCATGGCGCGGCCGCAGCTCCAGGCCCTGACGCCAGGGACGACGTCCTTCTCGACCGGCCTCAACAATACGAACGCGCCGTCGATTACAGTCGGCAATCCCTATCTCAGCCCGTTCCGCTCGACCAATTTCGACCTGAGCTTCGAGCGCTATTTCGGCCGCAGCGGTCTCATCGGCCTCGCGCTCTTCTACAAGGATCTGAAGTCCTTCCCGCAGCAGCTAGCGGGCGAGTCCCCGCTTCAGGACGTGTTCGAGCCGGCCATCGTCCAGCAGATCATCGCCAACATGACCAGCCCGACGCTGCGGGCGTACACGGAAGCGGGCGGCGTTTACGCCGTGCGCCAGTTCCAGGATGCGCCTGGCGGCACCATCAAGGGCCTCGAAGTCAACGTGCAGACCAACTTCGACTGGCTCGCGGAAGCGTTCCGCAACTTCGGCATTACGGCCAACTACACCTATCTCGACTCGAAGCTCACCTATCTCACCAGCACCCGGCTTGCGACCAGGCGCGAAGATCGGGGTCTCACGGGGCCGGAGCCCACGAACACCTTCGCGGAAGGTCCGTTCCTCAACACCTCGCCGCACTCGTTCAACTCGACGCTCTATTATGAAAACGAGACCTGGTCGGCGCGTGTCTCGGGTGCATACCGAAAGCGCTACGTCAACCGTTTCCCCCTCGCGACGGGGACCTGCGATGTGGGCACCACGACCAACAACGGCGGGCCGTGCAACTCGCCCGTGATCGGCGACTTCGGCTTTACCGAAAACACGCTCAATGTGGACGCGGCGTTCGCCTGGAACATAACGGACTTCCTGAAGCTCACGTTGGAAGGCCGCAACCTCACCAACGAGGCGCAATATCGCACCATGTACCAGAACAGTCCGGTGACGCAGACCTATGCAAGCACGGGACGGATCTTCACCGCCGGCGCGCGGCTGATCTTCTGATCCGGCGTGGGGGACAAGGGGCGGCGGGTCTTCGGGCTCGCCGCCGTCATGTCAGGCGATGAAAGGAAGCATTTCGTGGCTTCGGCTATGGCCCTGATTGCCGCTGCTCTCCTTCAGCCTCCAACCGCGGCGCAGGCTCCGGCTGCGCTGCAAAAGATAAGCGCGTCGAAGATCATTCTGGTGGGAGATTCGACGGTCGCCGTGCAGAGCGGCTGGGGATCGAGCTTTTGCTCGAGCCACATCACCTCGTTCGTTGCCTGCGTGAACCTTGGCCGCGGCGGGAGAAGCTCCG
>JALYGI010000315.1 GCA_030777185.1 Pseudomonadota bacterium | reverse complement strand
GCCTGTTTCTGGCGATCGGAGTGGTTTCGATCGGATCGCTTGCCGGCTACGGCCTGCTGCTGGTCACCGCGGCGGCAGCGGCGCTTATTTACCGGCGCGCGGCGGTGGGAGCTCTGAGCTGGGTCTGGATTGCGTCGGTCGGGGCCTTGTTCCTGTTGTTCCTGGGCCTCGCTTTCGCTGGGCCGCTCCAGGAGCAGGCCATTACGGGCAAGCTGTCCGACCAGCGGACCAGCAGGAAGGTGATGGCGGCCACCACTATCGAGGCGATCAAGGACACCTTTCCGGCCGGCACGGGCCTGGGCAGCTTTCCTCAGGTGTACCGCACATACGAAAATCAGAATTCAGTCGGCAGCGAGTTGGTGAATCACGCGCACAATGATTATCTGGAGTTCGTCATGGAGCTGGGGCTGGCGGGCCTGGTGCTCATCCTCGCCTTCATCTTCTGGTGGGCAAACCGAACGTTCCAAGTCTGGCGATCGAGTTATAAAGGCGGCGATCTTGGCCGTGCTGGTTCCGTCGTCGTTCTGGTCGTTCTCCTCCACAGCATGGTAGATTACCCGATCAGAACCTCGGCAATGGCGGTTTTTGTCGCTATGGCTTGCGCGCTGATGGTACCGGTTTGGAGCCGCAGGTCCCAGACGACAAGCCCGCCTGCGGGAGCCGGATCGGGTGACCTTACGCACTTGGAAGCAGATTGAAACGAGAGATTCTCACGTGATTGGCGCAGATATTCTGAAGTTGCACTGGCTGCCTTGGGCAGCCGGCATTCTCGAATGGGAGGCATGACATGGGTCTTGTTGGCGTAGCCGGACTCTTGATCGCTCTGTCTGCTGCCTATTTTGCGCAGATCAGGGGCTCGCGTCTGCGGTTCGTGGTATTCGTGCTCCTTTTCGTGTTACATACGGCTGCATCGGCCGTATATTATTTCTACGTCCAGACTTCTGGAGGAGACGCTCAGTTCTACTATAATGATCCTCTGGGCTTCTATGGTCGCGTGGGGGGTCTTGGGACCGATGTCATCATCAACATCGTTCAAGGTCTCAAGGAAAATCTCGGCGGAAGCATGTTCGACTATTTCCTGTTGTTCCAGGCCGCTGGCTTTTGGGGGTTGGTGGTCCTCGCCAAGATCTTCCAAGAGATCCTTGAAGAAGTAGGCGTACAGCCCTCCGGCTGGACCTATTTGCCCCTTTTCCTGCCAGGGCCGCATTACTGGACAGCGGCTATCGGCAAGGACGGCATCGTCTTCCTAGCC
The DNA here is from genome assembly GCA_030777185.1 of Pseudomonadota bacterium. Classification (GTDB taxonomy): domain Bacteria; phylum Pseudomonadota; class Alphaproteobacteria; order Sphingomonadales; family Sphingomonadaceae; genus Allosphingosinicella. The sequence continues at coordinate 4,119 of JALYGI010000315.1, read as the reverse complement.
ATTGCTTTGTCGATCTGGGCTACGATGCGCCTCGGCAAGCGCTTGCAGGCCTTGGGGCTGGCGATCTTGATGCTCGTGGCGGTTCGCCCGCACATGGGCGTCCTGGCGTTGGCTTCCCTCGCATTCGCTGCTCTGTTCGATCGGAGAACGAAGCTTTGGGTCAAAGGATTGCTTGTCGTCGGCATTGTGGTCGGCGGTGCAGCCGTCTTCAATAACATCAAGAGCACCTATTACTTCGACCCGACGGATGCAAACTCCGTAAGCGATTATATAGAATCGAGAGCTGCGATAGGGGATAGCTTCGGAGCAGACCGATCAATCACTGACCAAACATTTGCAGTCAGAATTCTGTTCCTATGGTCAAGACCATTCTTCATCGATGCGGAGAACACCTTGGCATATATTGCTTCGCTTGAGAATATCGCTCTCATGTTTATGATAGGATTGATCCTGTTCAGACCTGGGCCGATCCGTGCATTGTCGAAGAAGATTTTGTACATCAGGTATTCGATAGCCATGTTTGCATCTACGACGCTGCTTGTGGCGGCGGTTAACTACAACGTGGGTCTGGGACTTCGGCAGAAGATGATGGCCGTTGTTCCCTTGATGGTGATTTTCATCACTCTGATAGCGCTGAGGAGCGCAGCTAGAGCGCGGGCCGCTGAGCTTCCGAATATGGGGGCACAAGCGGGGCTAACCGCACCTGCCGAAGCTTATCTCAAGACCTGAGCTTTGCAGCGGCTAGCGACGCTATTTTCGGGAGAGGACAAAAGGTGACGCTCAAGCAAGTTTTGAAGCAAGACGCCGACCCCGAGGCTGCATCGGCCACCGATTTGGGGCCGAAACCTGACGAAGCGTGGCCCTTCTATGCCGAAGACGAAATCGAAGCTGTCGCGGAAGTCTTGAGGTCCGGCCGAGTCAATCAATGGACCGGCGACACCGTCGCGCGGTTCCAGCAGGCCTGCACCGATCGTTTTGGCGGCGGCCATGGCATCGCGCTGGCGAACGGCTCCGTCGCCTTGGAGTTGCCGCTTCTCGCCTTCGGCATCGGTCCTGGTGACGAGGTCATCGTCACGCCCCGATCGTTCGTCGCTTCCGCCTCCTGCGTTCGGCTGGTGGGCGCCACACCGGTTTTTGCCGACGTCGATCCGGTCAGCGGCAACATCAGTGTCGAGACCATCCGCGCCGTCCTGACGAGCCGCACGAAGGCGATCATCCCCGTTCATCTGGCCGGCTGGCCGTGCGACATGCCGGCGATCATGGAGCTGGCTCAGACGCACCGGCTAAGGGTGATCGAGGATTGCGCGCAAGCCCATGGCGCTGAAGTCGATGGCGCATCCGTGGGCAGCTTCGGCGACGCCGCCGCCTTCTCCTTCTGTCAGGACAAGATCATCTCCACCGGCGGGGAGGGCGGCTTTACCAGCTTCAAGGACGAGGAAGAGTGGACGCGTGCCTGGTCGTTCAAGGATCACGGGAAGAGCTGGGCCAAAGTTAACATGCCGCACACGGGCACTGGCTTTCGATGGCTCCACGACGCTGTCGGCACAAACTGGCGGCTGACCGGCCCCCAGGCCGCCATTGGATTGCAGCAGATCGCTAAGCTCGACGAATGGCGGGAAGCCAGATCGAGCAATGCGCGGATCTGGGCCGAGGCACTCCGGGATGTCCCGGGCATCGACGTGCCGTGGCCGGACGCTCGCTTCCGGCACGCATTCTACAAGCTATACGCGCGTCTCACCATCGACGACCCGCAGCCGAAACGTGACGAGATCCTGAGGCGGGCGGCTGACGCGGGCCTGCGCGTTTTCTCCGGTTCCTGCTCGGAAGTATACCTCGAAGGCGCCTTCGCCGATCTGCCGCGGCCCCACCTGCCGAACACACGATCGCTTGGGGAGCGCAGCTTGATGGTCGAAGTTCATCCTACGTTACGGCCAGAGCTCCTAGAGAAGCGGGCCGCCGCCCTTGCCGATATCGTGCGCGCCGTATTAGGCGAGAGCTCGGCAAGCCGTTGATCTCAAGATGACTGTCAGCATATGATCCTCAATCTCGTCAGGCGCGTTTCCGCTGCCGATCGGACTCAGAAGCAGAAGATCCTGCTCGTCTACGACATGGTGGCGAGTCTGCTCGCGCTTCTGGCTGCGTTCTGGGTCCGGCTTGGCGAGCCTTATTGGCCCTGGAGCCTGAGCGTGCTCGGCGCGGCTTTCGTTTCGGTCGCGGCGGCCATATTGTCGCTTCAACAACTGCACGTCTATCGAATCGTGCTGCGTTATTTCGATCTGCGCACGGTGACGCGGATTTTCTTTGGGGCGGCCATAGCAGCCGCTGCCTGGGTTTTGACCGTCTACCTCGCCCGGTCCTCGATGGTCGTCGATGGGGTCCGGATCCTGGTCCCCCGTTCGGTCGCCTTTATTTATTGCGGCTTCCTCTTCATGCTTCTTTTCCTGGGCAGATACGCCATGGCGTGGCTGCTCCGAGAAGCGGGAAGGATGGTTCCGGGTGCGGCGGACGGGGAAAAGAAGAACGTCGCGATTTATGGTGCGAACGCGGCCGGCATCAGCCTCGCCGACTCGGTCCGGAAGGACCCGCAATATTCATTCCGGGCATTCGTCGACGACGACCGGGCGCTCCACGGCCAGATCATAGCTGGCGCGCGCATCTATTCGCCAGAGGCTCTGCCGAACCTGGTTCGGCGGGAGCAGATCAGTGAGATCTTCCTTGCAATCCCCTCCGCCACCCGTTCGCAGCGTCTTTCCGCGATATCGCGCGTCCGGCAGCTCGATCTGCAGGTCAAAACCGTTCCGGCCCCAGAAGAGATCGTTTCGGGACGGTTCACAGTAACGGACGTTCGCCCGATCGATGTCAATGACCTGCTGCGCCGCGAGCCGGTGGAGCCGTTGACGCCGCTGATCCGGGAGGCGGTTGAAGGGCGTTCCATTCTGATTACGGGAGCAGGCGGATCGATCGGCTCCGAGATCTGCCGGCAAATCCTGCGCGGAAAGCCGAGCAAGCTCGTCCTGCTCGATCATTCGGAATACAGCCTCTTTCAGATTGAGCAGCAGCTCAGCGAACTGGCGCAGGGGATCGAGCCCGAGGACCGGCCGGTCATCATCCCGATCGTTGGGTCCATGCTGAACGAGCTGCTCGTGCGCTCGCTTATTCGGGCGCACGGGGTCGACACAGTCTATCATGCCGCAGCCTACAAGCATGTGCCGCTGCTCGAGCACAATGAAGTGGTAGGCGTTGAAAACAACGTAATGGGGACCTTGGTCCTGGCGAGATTGGCGGTCGAGGAGAAGCTTACCCGCTTTACCATGATCTCCACCGACAAGGCGGTCCGCCCGGAAAGCGTAATGGGGGCGAGCAAGCGCGTGGCCGAGCTCGTGATCCAGGCGCTCGCGCACGAGGAGGGCTGCCCGACCCGCTTCGGCATCGTCCGTTTCGGAAATGTGCTCGATTCTTCGGGCTCGGTGGTGCAGCGCTTTCGCAGTCAGATTGCGGCCGGGGGGCCGGTGACGGTCACGCATCCCGACATCACTCGCTACTTCATGTCGATCCCGGAGGCGACGCAGTTGGTTCTCCAGGCGAGCGCGATCGCCGCTCACGGTGAAGTTTTCGTGCTCGACATGGGCGAGCCGATCAGGATCGCGGATCTCGCGCGTAACATGATCAGTCTTTCCGGAATGACGGTTCGCGACGAAGAGAACCCTGCCGGCGATATCGAGATCGCCTATGTCGGTCTGAGACCCGGCGAAAAGCTTTACGAGGAATTGTTTGTCGGCGAGGAGGCGCGCGCCACCGCCCATCCACGAATACAGATGGCGAAGGAGCGGTTCATTTCCTTTGCTCAACTGGGCTCGCATATTGAAGCACTGCGTGCAGCCATCTTCGCCGGCGACGCCGCAGCCGTGCGCGCCAAGCTGCAGGAGCTGACCGCGTCCGATCGGGCAGCCGAAGCCGAAACTCACTCCTCGTAGCGGCCGAAGAGCACGGCCGCGCCCGTACGCCTGGTTTCGGACAATCGCTTGTGAATGTACTGATCACGTCGGCTGGCCGCCGTGTTGCTTTGGTCCGTGCATTCCAACAGGAGCTTCGAAGCGTTCATCCCGGCGGACTCGTATT
>JALYGI010000314.1 GCA_030777185.1 Pseudomonadota bacterium | reverse complement strand
TGTGGAAGCCGTAGGTCTCCATATAATAAGGAAAGCGGCTCGAGCAGCCGATGCCGGAGACGAACACGACATTTTCCGGCCGGACGCCGAGCTCCGGCATTGTGCGCTGCACCGCCTTCAGCACGGCATAGTCGCCGCAGCCGGGGCACCAGCGGACCTCCTGGTCGGTTGCGAAGTCCTTTGCGGTGAGCTTGGTCATCTCGTTCATGGATCAGCCTCGAAGATAAAGGATCACCGCCAGCACGGCGATCAGCAGAAGGATGAGCGACAAGGGACGAGGATTGCTCATGCGAGCGCCTCCTCGATAGCCGCCTCGATCTCGGAAATCTTGAACGGCTGGCCGGACACCTTCGTCACCGGCCGGGCATCGACCAGATATTGGTCGCGAAGCACCGTCTTCAGCTGGCCGCTGTTCATCTCCGGAACGATGATCCGCTCGTACCGCCTCAGAAGATCGCCCAAGTTCCGCGGCAGCGGCCAGATATGACGGATATGGACGTGGCCAACGTCAAGGCCGCGCCCGCGGGCCCGGCGGACCGCCTGATGGATCGGCCCGAAGGTCGAGCCCCAGCCGACCACGACCAGGCGGCCGCCCGCCTCTCCAAGCGTGACCTCCTGGTCCGGGATATCGACCCCGGCCACCTTGCCGGCGCGGATGTCGGTCATCTTCTGATGGTTGGCGGGACCGTAATCGATGTGCCCGGTGCCGACATTCTTCTCGATGCCTCCGATCCGGTGCGTGAGCCTCGGGGTTCCCGGCTTGATCCACACCCGAGCGAGCTTTTCGTCCCTCGCATAGGGATTTACCGGCTGCCCTTCAGCCGGGGCCTCATCATGGAAGCGCACCGGGAATGCCTGGTAGCGGCCCATGTCCGGCACCTTCCACGGCTCGGCCGCATTGGCGATATAGCCGTCGGTGAGGAGCATCACCGGGGTCATATATTGGGTGGCGATGCGACAGGCTTCGATCGCGCAGTCGAAGGCGTCGGCGGGCGAGCGGGCGGCGATGACGGGCATCGGCGCATCGCCGTTGCGGCCGTAAACGGCCTGGTACAGGTCCGATTGCTCGGTCTTGGTCGGAAGGCCCGTTGAGGGCCCTCCCCGCTGCGAGTTGACGATGACGAGCGGGAGCTCGGTCATAATCGCCAGGCCCATCGCCTCCGCCTTGAGCGCGATGCCCGGACCGGACGAAGAGGTGACGCCGAGCGAGCCTGCGAAGCTTGCGCCGATCGCGCTGCCGATCGCCGCGATCTCGTCCTCGGCCTGGAAGGTGGTGACCCCAAATTCCTTGAGGCGGGACAGATGGTGAAGGATCGCCGAAGCGGGCGTGATCGGATAGCCGCCGAAGAACATCTTGAGTCCGGCAAGCTGGGCACCTGCCACGAGCCCGAGCGAAATCGCCTCGGCTCCCGTTACGGTGCGGTAAAGGCCCGGCTCGGCGGGCGCGGGTTCGATATGATGCTGGGGGATCTGGCCGCCGATCTCCGCCGTCTCGCCATAAGCATGGCCGGCATTGAGCGCGGCGATATTGGCTTCGGCAAGCTCCGGCGCCTTGGCGAATTTGGTGCGGAGCCACTCTTCGATCGGCTTTCGATCGCGATCGAACATCCAGAGCGCAAGGCCCAGCGTCCACATATTCTTGCAGCGCAACGCTTCCTTGTTGCCGAGCCCGAACGGCTTCACCGCATCCATGGTCAGCTGGCTGATGTTGAAGGAGACGAGTTGCCACTTGGCGAGCGAACCATCCTCGAGCGGATTGGATTCATATCCGGCCTTGGCGAGGTTGCGCGCCCCGAACTCGCCCTCGTCCGCGATGATGAGCCCGCCCGGCTTCAACGCGTCCACATTCACCCTTAGGGCCGCGGGGTTCATCGCGACGAGCACGTCCGGTGCATCGCCCGCCGTTTCGATCGCGGACGAGCCGAAATTGATCTGGAAGGCCGAAACGCCGAAGGTGGTCCCCTGCGGAGCGCGGATCTCGGCCGGAAAATCGGGGAATGTCGCCAGATCGTTGCCGGCAAGCGCGGTCGACAACGTGAATTGCCCGCCCGTCAGCTGCATGCCGTCGCCGCTGTCGCCCGCGAAACGCACGACCACGGCCTCGAGCGGCACGTCGGCGCGAGCTTCTTCCGGTGTGAGCAAATGCGTGGCCGTCGCCATTCGGAAGTCCTTCTTTTCCTTTGACGACCCTAGACGCGCCGCAGCGCGGCTTCAACGTATGAAGCGACCGGCGCATGGGAGATCCTGCAAGTGCGCTTAGATAGCAGCGCCGGGTCGCATCTCAATGTTCAGGGGAAGCTCCCACGCCTCGAAGGCAGCGGCAAGCGTCAGGATCGAGCGGACATGTCGCTCCGCGATCGGGTATGGATCGCTGCCATAGCCACCGCCGGGCGTGCTCGCGAGGCCGATCCCCTGCGCCGCCGCCAGCCGCGCGACGAAGCGGTCGCGCGCGTCGAGCCCGTCCTGAGTGAGTGCCAGCCGGCCGAGGCGGTCCCCCGAGAACGGATCGACGCCCGCCTGGTACAGGATCAGCTCAGGCCGAAACCCCTCCACCAGCGGCACCAGCGTCTGCTCCAGCTTCGTAAGATATTCCTCGTCCTCGGTGCCGTCGGCCAGCGGCACGTCCAGGGTGGAGCGCGCTTTGCGGGCCGGAAAATTCTTCTCGGCGTGGATCGAATAGGTGGCGATGCCGGGCCGCCCCGCGGTGAGGATGGCCGTGCCGTCGCCCTGGTGGACGTCGCAATCGACCACAAGCACGCGCCGCACATGGCCCTCCTCCACAAGCCTGACGGCGGCGAGCGCAAGATCATTGAACACGCAATATCCGGCGCCGGTATCGGATAGCGCATGGTGGCTTCCGCCTGCGCTGTTGGCAGCAAAACCACGCCCCAATGCCAGCAGGCCGGCCAGGAACGTGCCGCCGGGCACCCGCGCCGCCCGCCGCGCTACCGGCTCGGTGATTGGGAAGCCGATCCGCCGCTCCTTCTGCGCCGGAACGCGCGACGCCATGACTTCATCAACATAATCGGGATCGTGCACGGTCTTCAGCCATTCGTCGGGCATCGGCTCGGGCTCGATCCAGTCGATCCGCTCGCCCTCCTCCCTCAGCAGATCCCGGATCAGCGCGTTCTTGCTCGGCTGATAAGGCCCGTTCGTCCGCGGCGGTTGCGCGACATAGTCTGGATGGTGGACGACACTAACCACCACTCCTAACTAGGGCGCCTCGCCGTCCGGCGCCATTCTGGACAAAAAGGGGATGGAATTGGTGACGAGCCTTTGAGTCGAGGTGCTGAAGCTGATGATCCGAGAGGCTTGGGGACGATGATCGATCGAGAGTCCCTGCCCTATCGCCCTGCCGTCGGAGTGATGCTCCTCAACCGCGATGGCAAGGTGTTCGTCGCCCAGCGGCGCGATAGCACGCTCGAGGCCTGGAAGATGCCTCAGGGCGGTCTCGACGAGGGCGAGGACGAAGTCGCCGGGGCGCTTCGCGAGCTCGAGGAGGAGACCGGCATCCGCCCGAAGCATGTCGAGATCGTCGCGCGCCACCCGGAAGCACTTTATTACGATCTCCCGGACGACCTTCTCGG
>JALYGI010000313.1 GCA_030777185.1 Pseudomonadota bacterium | reverse complement strand
CGAACCTGCGCTGCAGCGGCGACCGCCTGACACTGATCGCCTGCGTTCGATCGAACGGAACGATCCAGAGCCGCGGGCGGAAGACGCCCTCGCGGATATAGATGGCGCGATCGGCCAGAGCGTAAAGATGCCGTTGCCATTGTAGCACGATCGCCCCCGCAAGCCCGAGGAGCGGGACGAGCGAAAGCAGCGCCAGCGGCCAGAAGATCGAAGTGACGGCCGCAGCCAAGAGGAGCGGCACCAGGTTGGACAGATAGCGCCTCACGATCGCCATCCGGGAGACCCGCACATAAGCCTCATCGGGCGGCAGATCGCGAATACCCGTTTCGGCCAGGATCGGGAGGATCTCCTCCATGCGGGCGAACGGAGCCGCATCCTGATGGCCGCTTTGCTGCGCGTCCGCGTTCAACGTCTGGAGATCGAGCGAGTACCAGCCGAGCCGCTTGCGGATCCAACCTGTCTCCACCAAGGCGAGTTGCACTCGGTTCAGCGGAATGAGCACTTCGGACAGGGTGAAAAGCCCGCGCTGGCGGCGGAGGCCACCGGGGCTGCGGGAAAGACGAAAGCGGTAATCGCGAGCGATCGTCCGGAGGAGCCCGGTGATCACTCCCAGCAGGACCAGGAGTAGGAGCGCGCCAATCGTGAAGTAGAGGCCGAGCTTGGCGGCCTGCTCGCGGCGCGGCACCACCCAGTTTTTGGCATCCTCGAGGTACCTGTCGATAAGCGGATCGAAATATTGGAACGCGCCGCCGAGGACCGCGAGAAAGACGAGCGAGAAATTGAACAGGCCGGCGAGCAGCAGCCGCGGCACCTCCATTCGGAAGAGCTCGGGCTCGCATCCCGGAGCTTCGCCTTCCAACTCCACGCTGGCACGGCCGCCCCGATTGCGGATCCCCTCGCGGAGGCGGTACGCCTCGGCAAGGGAAACGGCATCGAGGCTGCCCTCGTCCTTGGCGGCGCCCCCGGTCTCGATCCTGACCCTGGCGAGGCCGAACAGACGCGCCAGCAGCCGCTGCTCGATGTCGATGTCCTGGATCCGATCGAACGGGATCACCCGCCGCTGCCGGTGGAAGACGCCGCTTTCGATCACGATCTCGCGTTCGCCCACGCCGTAACGGAAGCGAAGCCAGCTCAGCAGGGTAGCGAACAAGGCGATGGCGGCGCCCGCCAGGGCGATGAGGAGGATGCGCCATATGCCCGCATCGGAGGCGAGAGCGATAAGAGCAGGAGCGCCCACCACATATTCCGGCACTTGGCGGACGAAACGAATGAGCAGCGTGCCGGGATGCAGCCGTCGGTCCGCGACCGTCTCGCCCGTCACACCAGATCCTGCCGAATACGGCTGCGGATCACGTCCCGGATCCGCTCCGCTTCCCCGCTCTCCAGCCCCGGCAGGCCGACCGCGCTGCTCCTGGTGCCGGCCGTGTGCAGGATCAATCTGGCGACCCCGAAGTGGCGTTCGATCGGCCCCTGCGCCACGTCGATATGCTGCACCCGGCCGAACGGCACGATCGTGCGGACGCGAGTCCAGAGCCCGTGCTGAATGTGGAGTTCTTCTTCTTCCACCCTATAGCCCCAGCTTCGATAGCGGCGGCCGGGCGACCACAGCGCCCACAGGATCAGCAGAAAAGCCGCGGGGCCGCTAATCGCGCCGAACGGCACCGGCTTCTCGCGCAGCGGCCCCAGGTCCGCGGCGAGAACAGCTGCGATCAGCACCAGCGCGATGAGGAAGGCGCGGACCCGAAGCACCGAGAGCTGGCCTCGATGGAGCGGCAGCATGGTCACTGGAATATGCTTTCGAGTCCGCTCACGCCCCGCCCCTCCTTGACGTTCCGCGCCTCCACGTAAAGCGAAGCGAGGATGGTGGCGAGAAGGATCGCCGAAAATCCGGCCGAGAAAGCCGCTGCCAGGGCAGCCGCGACGCGGCCGTCTCCGGCGAACGAGACGATGAACTCCGCCAGTAGCCACACGCCGATCTGGATCGCGAACACAATCGCCAGCAAGGCGAAGACTCGCCAGCGCGATCCTCTCGTCAGCTCTGCGCTGCGGCCGAAGCTGCCGAACACGCCAGCCTGCTCTTGGACGATCACCGGCACGATCAGGATCCACATGGTAAAAAGGATCAGCCCCGGCACGACGAAGAAGACAAGACCGGCGGCAATTGCCAGGTAGGACAGGATAGTCGCGGCAAGGATCGGCAGTATCCGCCGCAGACCGAGCAGAAGGCTCGGCCCGAGCCCGGCCGGCTGGCCGCTGAGGCTGCTCACCGTGATCGCGATTACTGCCGCTTGAAGCAGATAGCCGATCAGCGTTGCTGGAAGCCCCCTGATCCAATAAGCGCTCGCGCCATAATCAGCCTCGCCGCTCAGCGGATCGTAGCTCGCATATTCAACCAGAAACGCGGGAATGCCTGCGAGCAGCAGCGCCATCAGCACGAACGTGCGCGCGTTCTTCCTGATCGCCCCAAAGGCGCTCGGCATGACCCTTCCGACATCTATCGACTCCCCGCTTCTCGGAGACCGGAACGCCAAAACGATGCTGATCAGGATCCCGCCAATGGCGAGCACGGCAGCAATAAGAGCAACCAATCGATACCACCTCTGCGGCGCCAGGTACGACCGCTGCCGGACGTTTCCCGATCCCGGCTGCCGTGTCCACGGCCGAATCCTTTTGGATCGAAACGAGTTGCACTTGCTTCCTAAAGCGGTGGTTGCGTAGACATTGGCGGGCGCAATCGCGCTGCAGGGGGATGATGTGCCGCAGCAGAATGAAGCCGGAGCGGCCTCCCCGGAGAGCGCCGCCTCCTTCGCGGAGGCGCATCGACGGCTGCTTGCAGACAGCTCGATCCAGTTCGAGCTCGCGCCGTACAAGCAGCCCGAGCCCCCGGCATGGCTGCGCTGGCTCGGCGACGTCCTCGAAGCGATCTTCCCGGTGCTGAGAATCCTCTTCTGGATCGGCGTCGCCGCGCTCGCACTCTATATCCTCTATGTCGTCGCCCGCCGCCTGCTGGGCTCCCAATGGCGTTGGGGGAAGAAGCCGCCGGGGGAGGATCCGGAGGAAAGCTGGCGCCCGGCAGAGGCCCCGGCACGCGCGCTGCTCCGGGAGGCGGATGCGTTGGCCGCCGAAGGGCGCTTCTCGCAGGCCGCGCACCTCCTGCTCTTTCGCAGCATCGAAGATATCGAATCTCGCCGACCGAAGCTCGTCCGGCCTGCGCTTACCAGCCGCGACATTGCCGGCGCGCCGGAGCTTCCCAGCGGGCCGAAGCAAGCATTTTCCACAATCGTGATGCTGGTCGAGCGGAGCCTGTTCGGCGGGCGCACGCTCGGCGAGCAGGACTGGCGCGAGTGCCGCACCGCCTACGAGAGCTTCGCCTTTGCCGGGGCCTGGCGCTGATGGCGACCGCCGCGCGGCCCAAACAGCTGTTCAACCTGCGCCTCGTTGCAGCGTTGATCGCGGCCGGCATTGCGGCTTTCGCGGCTTTCATGCTGCTTGCGGCCTATGCCGGCGACTTCCGGTCTGGGCGTGACGGCCGGGCCCATGCGCTGTCGGTCGCCGCGGTCGGTTTCAAGGGCGTGGTCGACCTCGTCGGCTATAGCGGCGGCACCGCGCATCTCGTCCGCTCCGAAGAGGAGCTTGGGAC
>JALYGI010000312.1 GCA_030777185.1 Pseudomonadota bacterium | reverse complement strand
GGGTGGTGCCGTTCGAGAAGGTCGCGGTGACGAGACCCTCTTCGCTGATCGTCACGTCGTCGAGCTTGCCGGGGGCAAAACCGTTCTGCTCCAGCGACGCCAGCGTAAAGGTGCCGGTCGACTGGTTGGTCGCAGCGCCGAAGTCGAGCGTGAGGTTGAGCGGCGCCGAGGAGCCCGCCGGCGAGACGCTGCCGAAGGTGACCGGCGCCGTGGGCGAGACCAGCGCGCCGGACGCGTCGAATTGGAGCTGGAGCGGCGTCGGTGAGGCAGCGGTGGGATCCGCGCTCGCCTGCTCCTGGCCGACGAACAAATAGGTGTTCCACGTGTTCGCGGGATCGCCTGCGGCGGTCGATTGGGTGCGGGCAAAGTACAAAGTGGCTGCAAACGACTTGCCGGCGCTGTCATAGACAGTGGTCTCGGTCGAGTGATTGTAGCTGTTCGGGTCGAGCCGGTCGAAAGGCGCCGACGGAATTTCAGCGTTGGACGGCAGACCAATGGAAAGCTCGACCAGGCTCGTCGCACGCGGCGTTCCGGACGTGAGCGGAAGCTGAAGGTTGCGGATGGAGCTGATGCCCGTAGAGGTGACATTCCCCTCCCGATCGACCGGGAGAACCTGCACGTAGCCGCCGTTGGTATCGACGAGGTAGCGATCGGCATTGACCGTGAAGGAGCCGTTGCGGGTGAAGGTCGTGCTGCCGCCGGTAAGGCCGTCGCGCGTCACGAAGAAGCCGTTGCCGGCGATCGCAAGGTCGAGCTCCTTCGAGGTGGCTTCGAAACCGCCCTGGTTGAACTGCTGCTCGATCGACTTGAGACGCGTTCCCTGGCCGGCCGTGGTCCGCGAGGCAGCGACGATGTCGCCAAACTGCGCGCGGCTTTTCTTGAAGCCGTAGGAGCCGACGTTCGCGATGTTGTTCGAAACCGTAGCGAGGTCGGTCTGGGCGCCCTTAAGGCCGGAAAGCGAAGTGTAAAAGGACATGTTTGGCTCCTTGGGTCGAGATCAAGCGAGGCGGATCGCCGCTTCGGGTGAGAGAAGGCCGAGGCCGGTGACGAGCTTGGTGGCGCCGCCGTTGGCGGGCGACTGGATGCCGGCGATACCGGTCCAGGTGGAGGTGGTGGGTGCGATGGCTTCGCCGGATTTGCTGGCGTTGACAATGATGCGTAGCGGGCCGCTCGCCTTGACTGCGCCGCCCGCGTCCTTGCCGTTCCAGGAGAAGCCGATCGCGCCGGATTTCTGGGCGCCGAGCGTTTCCGAATGGACGACCGCGCCATTCTGGTCGACGAAGCTGAGGCTGACTTGGTCGGCATCCTCGGGAAGCTCGATCTCGCCCGCATAAGCGCCGTCGCGCAGCGGCGTGGCGATGTCGGATTCCACCAGCATCGAACGGCCGATCCAGCTCGCCGCATCGTTGAGCCGGCCCGGAGCAAGCGCGGCCGAAATGTTTGCCAGGCTCTTGTTCATCTCGGCGATGCCGGCGACTTGGCTGAACTGCGCCATCTGGGCGACCATCTGAGTGTTGTCGACCGGGTTGAACGGATCCTGAGTGGTAAGCTGCGTGGTCATCAGCTTCAGGAAGTCGTTCTGGTCCATGGACCCGGCCGGCTTGGTGACGGTCGGCACCTTGGGAGCCGCGGAGGTGAGATCAGTGATCGATGTCATTGGCCGAGCCTCAAAGTGTCGAGGGTGAGCGTCTTGGCCGTTTGAAGGACCTGGACGTTGTTCTGATATTGGCGGGCGCTCTCGACCATATCGATGAGCTCCGCCGAGGTATCGACGCCGGCCTCCCACACGTCCCCGTTCGCGTCGGCGAGCGGGTGGCCGGGCTGGTGCCGCTTCACCGGCTCCACTTCCGCCTGCACGACGCGCGAGACGCCAACCGTCGCCACGCCGGCGCGGTCGGTCACCGTCTCGAACACCGGCTTCAGTGAGCGGAAGGCATTCTCCTTGGTGCCGGAGATCGATCCCGCATTGGCGAGGTTCGAAGCGGTCGTGTTCAATCGCACCAGCTGCGCGGACATGGCCCGCCCGGCGATGTCGAACACGTTCATGGGCTTGGCCATCCTTAGTCCCCTTTCAGCGCGCGCTTGATCGTGGATATTCGGCCCTCGAGGAAGGCGAGGGTCGTGCGGTACTGAACCGCATTTTCAGCAAAGAGCGTCTGCTCGGTGGAAAGCTCGACCGTGTTGCCGTTGAGCGAGGGCGTCACTGGAACGCGGTAGGCGGCCGCCTCGTCGGCGGCTTGCCCGACCTGGCGCCCTTGCGAGGCGAGATCGAGCGCCTGCTCAAAATCGATGTCGCGCGCCTTGTAGCCCGGCGTTGCTGCGTTCGCGATATTGGACGCAAGCATCGACAGGCGCTGCGAGCGAAGCGCCAGCGCCGTTCCGTGGATTCCGAAGATCGATTGGCTTTCGGCCATGTCTACCCCCTTAAGTCTTGCCCGCTCCTGCC
>JALYGI010000311.1 GCA_030777185.1 Pseudomonadota bacterium | reverse complement strand
TTGCTTTCGGAGAGGGTGATGTAGAGGCAGGTCTCGCCCTTGGCTGCGCCCTCCAGAAGGAACTGCAGGCCGAGAGTGGTCTTGCCCGATCCGGGCTCACCTTCGATCAGGTGCACGCGGTTGGAGGCATAGCCGCCGCACAGGATGTAATCGAGGGCCGGCGAACCTGAAGGGACTGGGCTGCCTTGGCCCATTAGTTCATCGTCACGCGCCATATCAAATCACTCCTGCTGGAAGCGCCCTCTGTCCGAGCCGCTCTTTCAACACAAATCAACTCAGGAGTTCCAGGCCTCTTCTGCTTGGGCTACCACTTTCTGGTTACAGAAGGAGATTTGCGTGCGCGGATTGAAAAGGCTGGCCGCGATTGCCGTAGCGCTCGGGGGCTCATCGCTGTCCGCAGCCGAGCTGCCGGCCGCGTGGAATGTCGCTGAAGCCAAGAACCCGGCGCTGCCCTCGATCCTTCCCTTACGCGAACGCGCGAAGCTTCAGGACGCCTGGCTGAAGCGGCGACTCGACACCCTCGTTCCCACGCTGATGCGCGAGCACAAGATCGACATGTGGGTGATGATCGCGCGCGAATATCTTGAGGATCCGGTGGTCGCCACGATGCTCGATGCGGAAAGCATGCACGCGCGGCGGCGGACAATCCTGATCTTCTTCGATCCCGGCGGCGGCAAGCCCGTGGAGCGGCTGACGGTGAGCCGCTATGGCCTTGGCGGCCTTTTCGCACCCGCATGGGAGCCGGAGAAGCAGCCCGACCAGTGGAGAAGGCTCGGCGAGATCATCTCCGAACGCAATCCGAAGACAATCGCCATCAACAGCTCGCCGCTGACCGCGTTCGCCGATGGGCTGACGCTGAGCCAGTACCAGGGGTTGATGGGCGCACTTTCCCCCGAACTGCGGGCGCGGGTGAAGCCCACCGACGCGCTTGCCGTCGGCTGGCTGGAAACACGCATTCCCGAGGAGATGGCGGTCTATCCTGGGATCGTGAGGCTGGCCCACGCGATCATCGCAGAGGGCTTTTCCAGCAAGGTGATCACTCCGGGCCGCACCACCTCCGACGATGTCGTCTGGTGGTTTCGCGACAAGATCGACAGCCTCGGCCTGGCCACCTGGTTTCAGCCGTCGGTCGGGATCCTCCGAAAGGGGGCGAAGGGCATGCTGGAAGGCGATAGCGTGATCCAGAAAGGCGACATGCTCTGGACCGACCTCGGCATCACCTATCTGCGCCTCAACACCGATACGCAGCATCTCGGCTACGTGCTGAAGGACGGGGAAAAGGGTGTTCCGGACGGCCTAAAGCACGGCCTCAAGGCGGCCAACCAGGTGGCCGACGCGCTGACCTCGAGCTTCAGAACCGGCCGGAGCGGCAACGAAATCCTGGCGCTCGCCCGCGCGGCCGCAATCGCGCGAGGGCTGAAGCCGAGCATCTATTCCCATCCGCTCGGCTATCACGGCCATGGCGCCGGAGCGAATATCGGCTTTTGGGACAATCAGGGCGCCGGGCCCCAGGGCGAGCATCGCCTGCGCCCGAACACGGCCTGGTCGATCGAACTCAATGCCAAGGCAAAGGTGCCCGAATGGGACGGTCAGGAAGTGGAGTTCAGGAGCGAGGAGGACGCCTTCTTCGACGGCGAGAAGGTGACCTATCTCGACGGCCGCCAGACGGAGTTCCACCTCATCGGCGGCACTCCAAACTAAGGGTCCAGACCCTAAATCTTGATCCGCGCCAACAGTTTATCGATCGCCTCCACCGCTTCGGGCTCTTCAAGTGTCGGCGCATGGCCGACATTCGGCACGGTGACGCTCTCCAATGCCGGATTCTCCGCCTTCATCCGTTCCACGGTTTCGGCGCTGAGCAGGTCCGAAAGCGCGCCCCTCACCACCAGCGAGTCGACATTCTTGAGTCCCGCAAAGGCGCTCCAAAGATCGAATCCCGTGGCGCCGCCCGGAAGCTTGAACGGTTCGGCAATGCGCATGTCATAGTCGAAGACGATGCGGCCGTTGGGGTTGAGCTTGCAGATGCGCTTGGCAAAGACGAGCCATTGGTCGAGCTCCCATGCCGGGAACACATCGCGCTGCGCCTCAGCAAAATAGCGGGCGGCATGAAGCCAGGTTGGCCAGCTCTGCGAACGCCCGACATAGCTGCGGATCCGCTCGAGACCGCGATTGTCGAGATCCGGGCCGATGTCGTTGATCATGGCGCCCGCGATCCGAGTCTGTCCCGCCGCCGCCAGCAGCATCGTGATGAGGCCGCCGAGCGAAGTGCCGAACAGGATGAAGCGCTGGAGGGCGAGCTCGCGGATCAGCGCTTCCATGTCCTGCAGGTAGGTTAGCGGCACATAGGTCATCGCGTCCTTGGCATAAGCGCTCTCGCCGCGGCCGCGCAGCTCGACGCAGATGACACGCCACTCGCCGGCGAGCCGGCCCGCAACCCCTTCGAAGTCGCGGGCGTTACGCGTCAGCCCGGGAATGCAGATGATCGGCGGCTTGCCATCGGGTCCCGCAAAGTCGCGATAATGGAGCCTGAGCCCATCGTTGGACCACCAATAGCCATCCGACCAAGCCGCCATTCGCCTCTCCCCCATTCACCTCTCCCAATGACAAGGCCCCATAGCACGTGACCATGCATCGCCCGCAACCCAGCCCCTATCGCGCCGAAACCGCAATCTATTCGTTGGGCGAGGCGTTTTACGATCCGGTCGAGGCCGCCCGCTTTCCGCAGACGATCCTTCGCTTCAGAAATGATCGCTGGGCACACGCGGTCGGCCTGGGCGGGCTCAGCGACGGGGAATGGATCCGCCACTTCGGACGCTTCGAGCCGCTGCCGGACAATCTCGGCGAGCCGCTGGCGCTCCGCTACCACGGGCACCAGTTCCGGGTGTACAATCCCGACATCGGCGACGGCCGCGGCTTCCTCTTCGCGCAGCTCCGCGACGACCGGGATCGCCTGCTGGATCTCGGCACCAAAGGATCGGGGCAGACGCCCTATAGCCGCTTCGGGGATGGGCGGCTGACGCTCAAAGGCGGGGTACGCGAGGTGCTCGCGACGGAGATGCTGGAGGCTCTCGGGGTGGAGACGTCGAAAACCTTCTCGCTCATCGAGACCGGTGAGCCTCTGGAGCGCAACGACGAGCCCTCCCCCACTCGCTCCTCAGTCCTGGTCCGGCTGCAGCACAGCCATATCCGCATCGGCACATTCCAGCGTCTCGCCTACCTCGATCAGCCCAGCAACATTCGTACGCTCACCGACTACTGCCTCCAACATTATTACTCCGACAGCGGCGGGGAAGACGCGCCGGAGCGGCTCCTGGGGCATGTCGCGAAACGAGCGGCTCGGCTGGCGGCATCCTATATCGCCGCGGGATTCGTGCACGGTGTTCTCAACACCGACAATATCGCGATCACGGCCGAAAGCTTCGACTATGGCCCGTGGCGCTGGACGCCGTTCTGGGACGGCGCGTTCACCGCCGCCTATTTCGACCATGTCGGGCTCTACGCGTTCGGACGCCAGCCTGAGGCGATCCACTGGAACCTCTTGCAGCTCGCGCGCTCGCTGCTGCTCATCTCCACGCCCGAAACGCTGGAGCCGGTGCTGAACGAATTCAGGCCCGCCTTCCAGCGCTCGCTCCAGGAAGCAATCTGCGCCCGACTGGGCGTGGTTCCGAAGGATGCGGGTGAAGAAGCCAATCGGCTGCTCGTTGCGATCGAATCGGGGCTGTCGCAAAAGACGGTGGAGATCGATCGCTTTTTCTTCGACTGGCGCGGAGGCCGGCGCCGCGGCCCCTCGCCCGCGGACGCGGAATATGCGAGCGAATCCTTCCGCGATTTCCGGCGGCTGATCGAAGACTATGAACCTGCGGGAGGCCTTGATCATCCTTACTGGTCGGCAGACGCGCCGGTCTCGATGCACATCGACGAGGTGGAGGCGATCTGGAATCGCATCGATCGCGACGATGACTGGTCGGCACTTTACCGAAAAATTGAGGACATTCGCGCTATGGGCGACGCAATGGCACCGAAACTTGACCGGATGCACGAAACATGATGGGCCTCGCCGCGCAGAGAACAGAAGAGCTTATGGCAAGCGTAATTTCCATCGAGCCGGCGACCGGCGCGACGCTCTGGACCGGCGAGATCGGCGATGTGAACGCCGAAGTCGCGGCTGCGCGCGCCGCATGGGCCGGATGGGCGTCCAAGCCGCTTTCGGTGCGAATCGAGACCCTGCGCCGCTTCGCCAACGTGGTCCGGGGCAAGAAGGACGAATTTGCCGACCTGATCGCCCGCGAAACCGGAAAGCCGCTCTGGGAGAGCGAGACCGAAGTCGAGGCGGTCGTGGGAAAAGTCGATATCTCGGTGACCGCTTATTCCGAGCGGACCTCGCAGCGGCGGCTCGAAGGGGCGCTTGGCGCCCGCGTCGCTGTTCGGCACAAGCCCCACGGGGTGCTGGCGGTCCTTGGCCCGTACAATTTCCCGGCCCATCTTCCGAACGGCCATATCGTCCCAGCGCTGATCGCAGGCAATTCAATTGTCTTCAAGCCATCCGAGAAAACGCCGGCCGTCGGCGAATATCTGGTCAAGCGCTTCCACGAAGCCGGAGCGCCGGAGGGAGTGCTACGCTGCCTCATCGGCGGGCCGGAGACCGGCAAGGCGCTGGCGGCGCACCCCGGTATCGACGGCCTGCTCTTCACCGGATCGGCGCGTGCCGGCCTGTCGCTCCACCGCCAGTTTAGCGAGACTCCCGAGAAGATGCTGGCGCTCGAGCTCGGCGGAAACAACCCGCTGGTCATCTGGGACAC
>JALYGI010000310.1 GCA_030777185.1 Pseudomonadota bacterium | reverse complement strand
CAATACAGCAGGCGGATCGGAAGCAGCCTTATCGAAGCTGAGCGGTTGAACGAGCAGCGGGCACCAAAGGGAGATTGAGAGTGACGAACGATCTGGAACGCCGCCTTCGAATTTCGCTTCTTCTCCTGAGGCTGAGCCTCGGGCTGGTGATGATGGTTTGGGCCTTCGACAAGATCCTCAACCCCAGCCATGGCGCCGCGGTGTTCGAAAGCTTCTACGGCCTGGCCGGGATTGGGGAGTCGGTGATCCCTATCATCGGCATCGCTCAAGCACTGCTCGTTTTGGCTTTCCTGCTGGGCGTTGCGCGAACCTGGACCTATGGGGCGGTGCTGCTCATGCACGGCGTGACCACTCTTGTGTCGTGGAGCGCTTATCTGCAGCCGCTCAAGAACATCCTCTTCTTCGCCGCCTGGCCGATGCTCGCTGGCCTGATTGCGCTCTTTCTCCTGCGGCACGAAGATCGGATCGCATCCTTGGGCGAGCGCATTGGGGGCCGCGAAAGCCGCTGAAGGAGCATTCATGACCCGCGTTGCCGTCGTTCAAGCCGGATCGGTCCTGTTCGACACTCCCGCCACCTTGCACAAGCTGCACCGCTTTGCAGCCGAGGCGGCGGGGGAAGGCGCTCGCCTGGCGGTCTTCCCTGAAGCCTTTGTCGGCGGCTACCCCAAAGGGATCGACTTCGGCGCGCGGGTCGGCTCGCGCTCGCCGGAAGGGCGCGAGTGGTTTCGCCGTTACTTCGAAAGCGCCATTGCCGTTCCCGGCCCGGAAACCGCTTCCATCTCCGAGGCCGCGGCCGAGCACCGGATGCACATGGTGGTCGGCGTCATCGAGCGCGACGGCGGCACGCTCTATTGCACCGCGCTCTTCTTCGGTCCCGATGGTGCTCTGCTCGCCAAGCACCGGAAGCTGATGCCAACCGCAATGGAGCGGCTGATTTGGGGCATGGGCGATGGCTCGACGCTGCCGGTGCTGGAGACGCCGGTCGGCCGGATCGGGGCGGTGATCTGCTGGGAGAATTACATGCCGCTCCTCAGGACGGCCATGTACGCCCAAGGCATCGAGATCTACTGCGCGCCCACCGTGGACGACCGGGACATGTGGGCCGCAAGCATGCGCCACATCGCGGTGGAAGGCCGCTGCTTCGTGCTTTCCTCCGCCCAATATCTGACCCGCGCCGATTGCCCGTCCGACTATGAGCCGCTTCAGGGGAATGACCCTGGAACCGTTCTCATTCGCGGCGGCAGCAGCATCATCGGCCCGCTGGGGGAAGAATTGGTCAGCCCCTTCTATGGACGCGAGGCCGTGCTGGTCGCCGATCTCGACATGAGCGAAATCCCGCGGGCGAAATTCGATTTCGATGCGGTCGGCCATTATGCCCGGCCCGACCTGTTCGAGTTGCGGGTGGACCGCACCCCGCGTTCTCTGGTCGGTTAGCTTTAGGCTCTCGATCAACTGTCGGAGCTGCTGCGGGGCCTGCGACTCTGGCGCCGCTACGGCTCCTTTTGGCCTCTCCGCTTTTCGGCGACGTGCTTCAGGAAAGCTCAGCAAGTGGCGCCAGTCGCGCGTCTAGAGCATGATGGGTTCAGCTTGACCCAATTGTCATTGCGAGCGCAGCGAAGCAATCCAGAGATATCGTCGGCAACACTGGATTGCTTCGTCGCCGCGCTCCTCGCAATGACGTTTCAACCAATCTCATCCCGCTCTAGAGTTTCACCACCCATTGCGCGCGCCCTCACTGCACAAACATCTCATTCGTCGACGTGCTTCTTGAGGATGTCCACTCGAAGCGAAGACCGGCGGTTGCGCCGCTTGTTTCTCGCTGCCAACCACCAGGAGATGGAAATGCCGGCGACCAGGAGGGCGATCAGCGCAAATGCGATGTCTTGTCTCATGCGGCCCTCCCCGCCCTTCCGCCGAGTGCCAGGTTGAATATTGTGTACGTCTTATGCTGCGGGTTGGTGATGGCCGGCAGCTGCCATCACGGCCGCTTCGAACCTCTTGACCTTGCGACTGTGACACCAGAGTTCCAGCGGCTGCTGGCCGGCCTGCTCTCGCGCAATGCGGACGGCCGCTACGTCGTCGGCAGCCTCG
>JALYGI010000309.1 GCA_030777185.1 Pseudomonadota bacterium | reverse complement strand
GTCGTATGCCGGTCGGTATACTCAGAAATCGACACTCGCTGAACGCTCGCTCCCCCTCACCTACCCTCTCCCCGCCGGGGAGAGGGGAATAAGCCGACGCTGATTCAGTCTTGAACGGTTACGCTCTAATTCGTGACGGCCGGCGCGGTCAGCGGAAAGCGGGGAATTGCGACGGCGAAGCTCCGCCCCTCCTCACTCAGCATGTGGTAACGGCCTTCCATGAAGCCGCTCGGCGTATTGAGCGGGCAGCCGGAGACATAGTCGAACGAGGCACCTGGCTCGATCACGGGCTGCTCGCCGACCACGCCCTCCCCCATCACTTCGTGGCGGCCGCCGCGCCCGTCGACGATCACCCATTCGCGGCTGATCAGCTGGACCGACTTCCTGCCGCAATTCTCGATGCGGACGTGATAAGCCCAAAACCACCTGCCTTTGCCCGGCTCGGACTGTTCTGGAAGGAAGCTGACCGAGACGCGAACGGTCACGTCGCTGGTGGTGGCGCTATGCGGAAAGAGCGATTTCACCTTCTAACCCTCTACGCAAGGTGTGTTTCCGTCAACTCATTGATCGACGTAGAGTTCGCGCCAAGTGCGATCTGGATCGTGATTGCGAAGATCGATGTCGAAGTCGGCAGCGGCCTTGAGCGGAAGAAGGACAGACAGCCAGCCGGCATGCACATCTTCGAATTCTGCGTCTGGGACGCCGGTGTTGATCAGCGTCAGATCCGTGCCTCCCTTGCCATCGGAAGCAAGGCCGATCTCGACCTCGGATCCGAAATAGCGGAAGCCGAACAGCCAGGGCGGTCTCGTCGTGCGGATGACGCAGCGCTCCTCGCTACCGTCCGGAAAAAGAAGCAAAAAGGCGTTGCCCTCCGACCTTGATCGCTCCGCCCAGAAAAGCTCCCGGCCGGCATCGGTCGTCAGCAGTTCGAAAACAGCAGCCGGTGAGGACCTGCAATGAAGCCGCCACTGAACCGTTCGGGTCATGCCGGGATTATTGAAACACGCGCTTCAGACGATCAAGCAGCCGTTCGCGCGCGGTGAGGATGTCTGCCTGGCGTTCGATCAGGAGATCGCGCGCGAGGAAATGGCCGGTGAGGCGAAGACCCTGGAGAATGGCATCCCATTCCGCTGCGCCGCCCCCGACTAGGAATGCAGGAAGCGGCAAGAGCCGATCGTGATACTCCCCCGCCCCGACCGCTGACACGGCGCGGCCGCTCTTCGGGCTGACGAAGGCGAGATCCTCCACCGCGCCTGTGGCGGCGCATTCCGACAGATCAAGGCCGAAGCCGAGCTCGCCCAATACAAGCAGCTCATAACGGACCAGCGCCACCGCCCACCCCTTGGCGCTCGGCGCAGCCTCGACAGCCGCAAGGACCCCCTCCAGCGCGTCGAACAGGCGAGGATAAGCGTGCCCCTCGGGCAATGTGGCCGCAGTGAGCGCCATGATCCAGTCGATCGCGGCGGCGGGGAGCGGTTCGGCCAGGAGAGGCGCCCGGCTGGCAAGGAGCTCGACCGTCAGGTGCGCGAGCTGGTCCTCGGTCCGGGCGCGGAACTCGGCCTGGACCAGGTTGCCCGGGAGCAGGATCGGGCGGAGACGGCGAGATCGGCCCCCGCGAACATAGCCGGCCTGGATGCCGTTCCCCGGCGTCAGAGCGCGGACGATCGCACCATGCTCTCCATGCGCTCTGACTGAGACAAGGATTGCGTTGGTCAGGAGCTGCATGCGGCTCCCAATCAGCCCTTCGGGTGGAAATAATCGTAGATGCCGCGCGCCATCGCCTTGGAGATGCCGGGGACCTTCTCGAGATCCTCGAGCGCGGCGCCCTTTACCGCCCGGCCGGTTCCGAAGTGCATAAGGAGCGCGCGCTTGCGATTGGGCCCGATGCCCGGAACGTCGTCGAGCGGACTGGCGGCCATGCTTTTGGCGCGCTTCTGGCGGTGGGCGCCGATCGCGAAGCGATGCGCTTCGTCGCGCAGGCGCTGGAGATAGAAGAGCAAGGGCGAGTTGGGCGGCAGCGTCACTTCCCGCCCGCCCGGCAGGTGGAAGACCTCGCGCCCGGCATTGCGGTCCGGCCCTTTTGAAATGGCGACGACCGGAACGTCGTGAACCCCGGCATCCTCCATCGTCTCGCAGACGGCGGAGAGCTGGCCCTTGCCGCCGTCGATCAGCAGCAGGTCCGGCCAGTCGCCCTTGGTCCGGTCGGGGTCCTCCTTCTCGAGACGGGCGAAGCGACGGCTCAACACCTCGCGCATCATCGCGAAATCGTCGCCGGGTTTGGTCTCCTCGCGCTTGATGTTGAATTTCCGGTAGCTGTTCTTCCGAAACCCTTCGGGGCCGGCGACAATCATCGCGCCGACGGCATTGGTGCCCATGACATGGCTGTTGTCATAAACCTCGATACGATCCGGCGGTCCCTCCAACTCGAAGGTTTCGGCGAGCGCACGGAGGTTCTGGTTCTGCGTGCTGGTCTCGGCAAGCCGCCGGTCGAGCGCCTCCTCGGCGTTGCGCTTCGCATGGCGGATCATCCGCGCCTGATCGCCTCGCTGAGGAACCCTGAGGGAAACCTTCCGCTCCGCCCGGTCCGAAAAAGCTTCGGCCAACAGCTCGCTTTCCGGAACTTCACGGTCGAGCAGTATCTGCTTCGGCGCTGGGACTTCCTCGTAGAACTGGGCGAGAAAGCTCGCCAGCACCTCGTCTTCGGGCACGTCGTTGGTGTGCGCCGGAAAGAAGCTGCGATGGCCCCAATTCTGGCCGCCGCGGATGAAAAAGGCCTGGATGCACATCGTCCCGCCCTTGCAGGCGAGCGCGAAGAGGTCGGCGTCGCCAAGCCCTTCCGCGTGGACGGTCTGAGTGCCCTGAATGTAGGTGAGCGCGCGGAGCCGGTCACGGTAGACCGCGGCCAGCTCGAAATCCATTGCCTCGGCAGCCGCCTGCATGAGCTTGCCGAGCTTCTCCTGGACCTTGGTGGACTTGCCGCCGAGAAAGTCCTTGGCGTCCTGCACAAGCTCCGAATAGCCCGCCTTGTCGACGCGCTCGACACAGGGAGCCGAGCAGCGGCGGATCTGATAGAGCAGGCAGGGCCGGGATCGATTGGCGAAGAAGCTGTCGGTGCAGCTTCGCAGCAGGAACAGCTTCTGGAGCGCCGTCAGCGTTGTCCGGACCGATCCTGCGCTGGCGAACGGGCCGTAATATTGTCCCTTGGCGCGCCGCGCGCCGCGATGAAGCTGCACGCGTGGATAGGCATGGTCCTCGCGGAGCAGGATGAAGGGGAAGCTTTTGTCGTCCCTCAGGAGGACGTTATATGGGGGGCGATATCGCTTGATGAGCTGCGCTTCGAGCAGCAGCGCCTCGGCCTCGGTGGCGGTGGTCACGATCATCATGCTGCGCGTCTGCGCGACCATGCGCTGCAGCCGCTTCGTCAGCCGTGAGACCTGGGTGTAGTTGGTGACCCGGTTCTTGAGTGCCCGCGCCTTGCCGACATAGAGCACCTCGCCGCGGGCATCGAGCATCCGGTAGACGCCGGGGCGGACAGGCAGCGTCTTCACCACGTCGCGGATCGCCGCCACACCCGCATCCACATCGGGCTGGTCGGTTCCGCGGACGGTGTAGGCGGATTTTTCCTCGTTGAAACGGTCGGATGTGGTTTCGGTCACGAGCGGGATTTAGGCGCCCGTCACGGCTGAAGCCACCCCTCCCTGCAAGATCAGCCCGCTGGATCATGCCCTCAGCATGATCCTCAGCGCGGGCTGATGTGGAAGAGGATCAGTGCGGGCGCCCCAGCCCTGCGATCGTCTGGTCGACCATCGCGCGATCGGCCTGCGGGTCGTGCTGCTCGGCAATGAGCCGCGCCGCGGCGATCGCTGCCGCATCCGCGACCTTGGCACGGACCTCCGCAATCGCCGCGCGCTCGGCGGCCGCGATCTTGTTTTCGGCCATGCGGGTGCGGCGCTCGACAAGCGAGGCGGCATCGCGCTGGGCCTGCTCGACGATCGACTCCGCCTCATGGCGGGCGCGATCGAGCATGGTCTGTGCTTCCGCTCCGGCAGCGGCGCTCCGCGCTTCATATTCGGCCCGCAGCGCTTCAGCTTCCGCGCGGAGCTTGGCGGCTTCGTCGAGCTGCTCGCGGATGCCGGCGATCTTCTTGTCGAGAGAGCGTCCGATCGCGGCCGGCACCTTCTTCCACAGCATCAATGCGATGACGATCAGCATCGCCAAGGAGACGATGACCGTCGCGTCGGCAATGCCGAAGATGGCTGGTTCCGCATGGACGACGCCGTGCCCCTCGTCACGCGCGGTCGTGACGGCATGCCCGCCCGTCTCCGGCATCTGCCCCTGTTCGCCTTTGGTCGAAGCCGCTGAAAGGTTCGCCTCGACGGCCGCGCTTGCAGCTTGATTAGCCATTGGAGATCGCCGTCCTTACCGCCTGTGCCGCCTGCTGGCGGGACACGGAGGCTCCCGAAAGCTTCGCCACGATTTCCTGCGCCGCTTCGGCGGCCACCGTTTCGATATCCGCAAGCGCCGCTTGCGCGGCCGTGCGAATCTCGGCCTCGGCCGCGCCGACCTTGCGGTCGAGCTCGGCATCGGCGGCCTTGACCTGGCTCTCGGTGGCTCGCGCCGCCGCCTCCTTGGCGGCTTGCGTCACTTTCAGCGCTTCGGCGCGGTTCCGCTCAATCTGGGCGCGATAAGCCTCCTCCCGGGCGTCCGCCTCGGCACGCGCGCGCTCCGCCGCGGCGAGATCCTCAGCGATACGGCGGTCGCGCTTCTCCACGGTCGCCTCGATCTTCGGAAACATCCCCCGCCCAATGACCAGGTAGATGAGGCCGAAGGAGACGAACAGCCAGAAGAATTGCGACGCGTAGGTCTCCAGAATTTGGCTAATCTGAGGCATCGAGCCCTCCGCCCTTCGCTTCGTCTGTTAGGCGACGAAGAGCAGGATCATCGCAACCACGAACGCGAGCAGGCCGAGAAGCTCGGCGGCCGCGAAGCCGATGAAGAGGCGGCCCTGCTGGCTGTCGGCAGCCGCCGGGTTGCGAAGCGCGCTCTCGAGGAACGAGCCGAACACGTTGCCCACGCCAAGCGCGGCCATGCCCACTCCGATCGCCGCGAGACCTGCACCCAACAGCTTTGCTGCTTCTGCGTCCATGTTGAAACTCCCTTTTCTAATTCTTTGAAGTGGAAACAAAACTTAGTGAAGATTGATCGCGTCGTTGAGGTACAGGGACGTCAGAAGCGCGAACACATAGGCCTGGATCGCTGCAACCAGCAGCTCGAGCGCGCTGATCCCGATCATCAGGATGAAGCTCGGCAGGCTGACGATCGGCGCCACCCATGCCGCATCCGCATTCATGCCGTTGATCACGAAGCCGGCGAGCACCTTCAGCAGGATATGGCCGGCGGTCATGGCGACGAACAGCCGGAGCGCCAGGCTGAACGGACGAACCATGAACGACACGAATTCAACGGGGATCAGGATCGGAAGCATCCACCAGGGCGCGCCGTGCGGCACAAACAGCGAGAAGAAGTGGAAGCCGTGCTTCAGGAAACCGACCAACAGCACGATTCCGAAGGAGACGATCGCAAGCACGCCGGTAATGGTGAGGTGGCTCGTCACCGTGAATGGGTGGATTCCGACGACGCCCAAGGGAAGCAACCCCAACAGGTTGGCGAAGAGGATGAACATGAAGAGCGAAAAGACATAGGGCGTGAACTTACGGCCTTCCGGGCCGATATTCGTGTTCATCATCGATGAGATGAAGCCGGTCACGCCCTCGACCGCGGCCTGCCAACGACCCGGCACGAGCTGGCGCTTCATTCCGCCAAGCATGAACAGCCAAAGCGCACCGAGCGTCACCAGCATCCAGAGCGCGCTGTTGGTGAAGGCGATCTGCTGCCCACCGATGGTGAAGAGATCCGCCATGCTCTGCACCTCGAACTGGTGCATCGGATCGATTTTGCCCTCTTCGGCCGCCACGTCTTGGTCCCCATTCGGCCAAGCGCCGACTGGCCTTGGCTCATAA
>JALYGI010000308.1 GCA_030777185.1 Pseudomonadota bacterium | reverse complement strand
CCCTATTCCGAATTCGGAATGCTCTCGACCCAGCTTTGGCGTGCCGTTCGGCTGGTGGTCGATACCGGGCTCCACTCGAAGCGCTGGAGCCGCGAGCAGGCGATCGACTATTTCCGTAGCAACGCGCTCTTGTCGGAGCGCGACGCCAGGAAGGAAGTCGAGCGCTATATCAACAATCCGGGGCAGGCGACCAGCTACATGGTTGGCCAGATCAAGATCCTGGAGCTAAGGGATCGTGCGCGGCGGGAGCTTGGGCCGCGTTTCGACATTCGCGATTTCCACGCGGTCGTGCTGGAGAATGGATCGCTGCCGCTCGACATTCTCGAGGAGCAGATCAGCTCTTATATCGCATCCAAGAGAAGCTAGAGGAGAGAGAAGATGGCCAAGGGACAGGTGAAGAGCAACAAGGAAGCGCGCAAGCCCAAGAAGGAAGTGAAGAAGACGATCGCCGCCAATCCCTCAACCAAGGGAACGGTCGTGAAGGACTGATGGGCGCGAAGGAGCCGGGCGGGAATTTCGTCCGCCACCGTCAGCCGTGGAAGAGCGAGGAGGTCTTCAAGCTGAAGACTCTCGCCAACAAGGGCATGGGTCTCAAGGCGATTGCCAAGGCGCTCACCCGCAGCGAGGAATCGGTGCAGGACCGCGCCAAGATTGACGGTATCAAGATCGCCAAGCTGCGCTAAAGGCGCAGGGAGTAGCAACTGCAAGAGACCAGACGTGACCGACACTCCTCCCGATCGCCTGTCGCTGAACCCGCGCAGCCCGCATTTCGACGAACCGACACTGCGCCGCGGCGTCGGCATCCGTTTCAAGGGCCGCGAGCGCACCGACGTCGAGGAATATAGCGTGTCGGAAGGCTGGATCCGGGTCGCCGCCGGCAAGAGCCTCGACCGCTACGGCCGGCCGATGACGATCACGTTGAAGGGCGAGGTCGAGCCCTTTTTCCAGGACGTGCAGGCGGAGGGCGGCGAGACCACCGCCGAGGGCGAAGCGCAATAGCGAAGGATGGCACCATGCCGCCGCAGCCGTTCGTCGATGACAGTGAAGGCGTCAGCGCCGAACTCACGGGCAAAGGCCGCTTCCAGACGGCGCTGCATCTGCATGGCCAGATGATCCTCGCCGACGAGCCTGTCGAGGTGGGCGGGCTTGCCAGCGGCCCCACTCCTTATGAGTTGCTGAGCGGATCTCTCGCTGCCTGCACCGCAATGACGATGCGCCTTTATGCCGAACGAAAGGGTTGGGAGCTGCCGCCGTTTCGGGTTGAGGTGGTGCACTCGCCTCCGCTCGCCGCCTCCGGACGAGATCGCTTCATGCGTCGCATCCACATCACCGGGCCCATCGACGAGGAACGCAAGACCAAGCTGCTCGACATCGCCAATCGCTGCCCGGTCCACCGCACTTTGGAGCGCGGCTTCGACATCAGCACGGACGTCGGCGACCAGCCCCCCGGCGACGAGCCAGCCAGGCAGCACATGCTCGACATGGAAGCTGCCTGCGCCTGACCTGTTCGAAGGATCAACCCGATTGGTGTCAGGCCTCGGTCAGGACGCCGCGATAGTTCGGGTCTTCAAGCGCCTTGCCTGCACCCAATGCCACGCAGTTCAGCGGATCATCGGCCACGTTCACGACCAGACCCGTGGCGAGCCCGAGCGCCTCGTCGATGCGCTGGAGCAGCCCCCCGCCGCCGGTGAGAACGATCCCGCGGTCGATGATATCGGCTGCGAGTTCGGGAGCCGTGTTTTCCAGCGCAGAGCGAACTGCACCGATGATCTGGCTCACCGACTCGTGGATCGCATCGGCGACCTCGGCCTGGCTGATGATGATCTCCTGCGGCATTCCTGCCGACAGGTGACGGCCGCGGACGCTGATGGAAATGGGGTCGCCTTCCGGGGGGAGAGCAGTGCCCAATTGATGCTTGATCCGCTCGGCGGTTGTTTCGCCGATCACCAGATTGTGCTTGCGGCGGACGGAGGCCGCGATCGCCTCGTCCATCTTGTCGCCGCCCACGCGAACCGACGTGCTGTAGGCAAGGCCGCGCAGCGATAGCACCGCCACCTCGGTCGTGCCGCCGCCGATATCCACCACCATCGCGCCGACCGGTTCGATCACCGGCAGGCCTGCGCCGATCGCGGCCGCCATCGGTTCCTCGATCAGCGAGACCTTCGATGCCCCGGCGTTGGTTGCCGCATCGCGGATCGCGCGCCGCTCCACCGAAGTCGAGCCGGAAGGTACGCAGATGACGATCTCAGGGAAGCGCGGCAGGCGTGAGCGGCCGCCATGAGCCTTGTGAATGAAGTGCTTGATCATCTGTTCCGCGACATCGATGTCGGCGATCACCCCGTCCCGCAACGGACGGATCGTCTGGATGCTTGCGGGCGTCTTTCCCATCATCAGCTTGGCATCGCGTCCCACCGCCTTCACGCGCCGGATGCCGTTGCTGGTTTCGATGGCAACCACGGACGGCTCGTTGAGAACGATCCCCTTGTCGCGGACGTAGACGACCGTGTTCACGGTGCCGAGATCGATCGCCATGTCGTGGGAAGGGAGCCTGAACAGGCGAGAGAGCATCATTTGCGAGGATCGTCCATGCGAGGTGCGGCGCGACTATTGAGGCCTTCCTGGCCCTCCTCCCGGGTCGCTCTTGGTGGGGTAGTGCTCGGCCTGATGTGGGACGAACCGGGCGAGAGCAAGCGATAAGTTCGGCGGCGACGCCCTTGGCCAACAAGATCGACAAGATTTGTGACGGCCGGCGGCCATGCGCGCTTGCCGCCCTTTGCTTCAGAACAGGTGCTCGCTGACGAGCGGCCTTGGCTCCTAATCGCGTGTCCCGCGTTCCGCGCACGTGAAAATCGCCACCTTCAACGTCAACGGCGTCAACGGCCGACTTCCACGCCTGCTCGAATGGCTGGAGGAAACGCAGCCCGACGTCGCCTGCCTCCAGGAGCTCAAGGCCCCTCAGGAGAAATTCCCCGAAAAGGCGATCCGCGACGCCGGATACGGCGCGATCTGGCAAGGGCAGAGCCGCTGGAACGGTGTCGCCATCCTCGCGCGCGGCTGCGACCCCGTGGAAACGAAGCGCAGCCTCCCCGGTGATCCCTCCGACGAGCAGGCGCGCTACATCGAGGCGGCCGTGAACAATATCCTCATCGGCTGCCTCTATCTGCCCAACGGCAACCCGCAGCCCGGCCCCAAATTCGACTACAAGCTCGCCTGGTTCGAGCGCCTCATCGGCTATGGCGAGGAGCTGATCGGCACCGGCCTCCCCATCGTGCTTGCCGGCGACTACAACGTCGTCCCGACCGACTTCGACATCTACAATCCCCGCTCGTGGCTGAACGACGCCCTTCTCCAGCCGGAGAGCCGCGACGCCTATCGCCGCCTCCTCGCTCAAGGCTGGACCGACGCCGTCCGCCATCTCCA
>JALYGI010000307.1 GCA_030777185.1 Pseudomonadota bacterium | reverse complement strand
TCATTGAAGATCGTCCGGTTGAAGGTGCCGCTGAGCGAAAGCCGATCGCGCTCCGGCAGGAGCGTGCGGAAGGCGCCGAGATCCGTGCCGAGGTCGCGCTCGCTTTCGAAGAGGGGCGCCTCGTGCTGATATTCGGCGTCGATCTCCCAGCGGCCGGCGCGACCGATCCTCAGCAGGTTGAGATCGATTTCGTAGCTGTCCCGCCCGCCTTCGGTGGCGATGCCGTAATCGGCTTCGGCGGTGATCGCGCGAAAGCGGCGGCGAAGGACGAAATTCACCACCCGCTGGTCGGCACGATAACCGTACCGCAACGCGACCTCCTCCGGCAGGATGTCGATGCGCTGAATGGCTTCGGGCGGAATGTTGCGGATTTCCTGGAAACCGGAGATGCGCCGGCCGTTGAGCAGCAGGACCGGCCGCCCCTCGCCCCTGCCGCGCCCGCTCTGCGTCTGCGGCGCCAATGCCTCGAGCACTTCGGAAATGCTGCCCGCACCCAATGCCCGGACGTCGCGGGCGTCGAGCTGGATTTCCGGCGGGATGTCGCCGAGCACGGCGCCGCGTTCGCGCTGCCCCGTGACAATGATCTCCTCGCCCTCTGCTTCGCCCTCTTCGCCCTCCCCTTCAGGCGTTTCAGCCGGTGCGCCGGACGGCGCTTCACCGGGGGTTGGCGCGGCTTGCTGCGCCTGGACCGGACTGGCGAGCAGAACGGGAACGAGGAAAGCCGGAAAAATCTTCATCTGTTACTCGGGCTCATGCTGCGCCTGCTGACCAGGACGAGGAGCTCCGATGGCAGCTGATTGTCGCCCCTTTATGTCTCAGGGGGGCCCAAATTGTCGCAAAGTGTATCCCCGCAGGGTGGCTATCCTGCGGGATTCCGACCAGCCAAGGGAAGTCGCAAGCTCGCCTTGAGCCCTCCCTCTGGCCTGTTCTCGAGCCGCAGATCGCCGCCCTCTTCCGCGACAATGGATCGGGCAATGGTAAGCCCGAGCCCGGTTCCGCCCGACTGGCGATTGCGGGAGGTTTCCAGCCGCACGAAGCCGTCCATCACCCGCTCGATATCCTCCTCGGGAATGCCCGGCCCATCGTCTTCGACTTCGATGAGGGCATATTCCTCCTGGCGGAGCACGCGGACACGCGCGCGTCCGCCATATTTCACGGCGTTGTCGATGAGGTTGCGGATTGCACGCCTGGCCAGCACCGGGCGCACCTTGGCCGGGAGTCTCGACGGGGGCTCGTGGATCACGTCATGGCCGAGGTCGCGGAGGTCCTCGACCACCGCTTCGACAAGTGCGGCGAGATCCACTCGGGAAGCGGGTTCGTTCGTGCGGCCGAGGCGGGCGAGAGACAGGATGTCCTCGAGCGTGCGGCTCATTTCGTCAATAGTGGCGATCATCCGTTCCCGCTCCTGATCGTCTTCGACATTTTCTACGCGGAGCCGAAGCGAGGCGAGCGGCGTCCGCAGATCATGGCCGATCGCGCCCAACATCCTGTCCTTCTCGCCGAGCATCTCGAGGAGGCGCGTGCGCATGTCATTGAACGTCGCGATCAGGCGCTGGATGTCCGCCGGCCCCTCGGGCGGGACTGGATTGGACGAACTGTTGGGGCCGAATTCGGCCGTCGCCCTGGCGAGATTCCTCAGCGGTTTTGCCGCATGGCGTCCGATCCACAGGACCGCCAGCAGCAGGGCCACGAATATCACCGCGGTTTGAAGGAGCAGGCGCCACCCTAGCCCTGCGTCGCTGGGACGAAGCGGCCAACGAATGTTGAGCCACTTTCCCGGCGCGACCTCCACCGAGAAGATGAGCAGCCGTCTCGGCGGGCCTCTGCCGGACCAGTCTTTCCTGCCGGCGAGGTCCCGCCATTGCCGTTCGCTGCCCACAGGCACCTCCGCCGCGCGAACCTGCCTGACGCGGAGCCCTGCATCGGACAAGGCGGAGGCGAGCCGGCTTTCCACCTCAGGCTGCCTTTCCAGACCGGCTTCGACCAGGCTCTCCTGCGTAGCGATCACGGAACGGAGGGGATCAGAGCGCCGCATGCTGAGCGGCCGCCCCTGCTGCGTGCTTTCCACCGCATCGACCAGCCGGGTGGTTGCCATGGCGACAGGAAAATTGAAGCGGCGGGACTGGCGCTCGTTGAGGAGAAGCGCGAAGTTGATCGCCTGGGCGACGAACAGGGCTATTGCCATGAGCAGCGCCATCTGTCCGGCAAGGCTTCTCGGCCGGAACGTCACAGGCGGGTCACATCGGTGGCAAGAGCATATCCCCCGCCCCAGACCGTCTTGATCAGGGCAGGTTCCCTCGGGTCCGACTCGATCTTCCGGCGCAACCGGCTGACTTGATTGTCGATCGAACGATCGAACGCGGCCGCTTCGCGGCCTCGGGTGAGATCGAGGAGCTGGTCGCGGCTGAGCACCTGGCGCGGGCGCGTGACGAGCGCCAGCAAGAGGTTGAACTCGCCTGTCGAAAGCGGCACCGAAAGTCCCTCCCTGTCGACCAAAGTCCTCTCACCCGCCTTCAGCACCCATTCGCCAAAGGCATAGCTCGCGCTCTCGGGAGCGCGCTGGCGAGCGTCGCCTGAGCCTGCGCGCCGAAGGACGGCCCGGATACGGGCGACCAGCTCGCGAGGATTGAACGGCTTCAGGACATAATCGTCCGCACCCATCTCTAGGCCGATGATCCGGTCGGTGTCTTCCGTACGCGCCGTCACGAGGATGATCGGCAGTTCGCTGGTCGCGCGGATGTGGCGGCAGAGGCTGAGCCCATCTTCTCCCGGCATCATGATATCCAGAATGA
>JALYGI010000306.1 GCA_030777185.1 Pseudomonadota bacterium | reverse complement strand
CCACCTGTGCGTCGCTTGGCTCTTCCCTGCCGGTATCGGCCAGATTGGGATCGGAAACTTCCTGGGGCTGCGCCCCGCCGCGGGCCTGCGTGCGGGCGCTGATCGCGTCGCTCGCGGGCGCCCCTTTGCCTTGCGGCTGCTGATTGAGTTCCGACCGCTGGGCAGGGGTGGCGGTTTGAGCCGGCGCCGCGCTCTGGGCACTAGCCGCGGCAGGCACGAGGCCGAACGCGGAAGCGACGGCGAGAATTTTCAGCAGAATCTTCATCTAAACCCCTTGGCCGCGTCGGGATGGCGCAGGATGGATTCGGTGCGGGGGACCCGCGAAATTGGGCGCCTTATAGGCAGGGGATGGTCGCGCCTCAAGCAGCTTGTCGGGCGGATCGCCGCGCCCTATCAGGCAGGCACTTGCAGGGGGGGCGGAGCGACCATGACCGAGCATGAGATTTTGGCTGAATTCCGTGCTGCGGAGGCCCTTCTGGAGGGGCATTTCGTGCTTTCTTCGGGGCTCCACAGCCCGCGTTATTTGCAATGCGCGCGGGTTCTGATGGACCCGTCCCGCGCCTCCCGCCTCGGCTCGGCGCTGGCGCGCCTGCTCCCGCTCGAGATCAAGTCCAGGATCGAGATGGTGGTGTCCCCCGCCATGGGCGGCGTCATCATCGGCCACGAGGTCGGGCGTTCGCTGGGGCTGGAGGCGATTTTCGTCGAGCGGCCGACCGGCACATTCGAGTTTCGCCGCGGTTTCCGCCTGAAGCCGGGCCAGAAGGTGCTGCTGGTGGAAGACGTCGTCACCACCGGATTGAGCTCGCGCGAAGCGATGAGGGCGGTCGCCGATGCGGGCGGAAGCGTAATCGCCGCAGCGGCCCTGGTGGACCGGTCAAACGGCATCGCCGATCTCGGCGTGCCCTTCTTCCCGCTGATCAGCCTCGACGTTCCGGTCTACGAGCCGCAGAACCTGCCCGAGGACCTCGCGGCGCTTCCAGTCGAAAAGCCCGGCAGCCGGAAGGCGGCGTGACGGGACAGCTCCGCCTTGGGGTCAATATCGACCATGTGGCGACCATCCGGAACGCGCGCGGCGGCGATCATCCCGATCCGGTTCGTGCCGCCTTCGCGGCGGCAAGCGCCGGCGCCGACGGCATCACCGCGCATCTCAGGGAGGATCGCCGCCACATTACGGACGGCGATATCGAGCGGCTGATGGAAAAGCTTACCATTCCGCTCAATCTCGAAATGGCGGCCACCGAAGAGATGCTGGAGATCGCGCTCCGCCACCGCCCGCACGCGGCCTGCATCGTTCCGGAAAAGCGCGAGGAGCGTACGACCGAAGGCGGGCTCGACGCGGCCGGGCAGCATAACCATCTGGCGCCATTCGTCAGCCGGTTGAACGGGGCCAATATCCGCGTCAGCCTGTTCATCGAGCCCGATCCTCGGCAGATCGAGGCGGCGATCCACCTGAGGGCGCCGGTGGTCGAGTTTCATACCGGCCGCTATGCCCATCTGGAGGGGGAGGAACGCGCGGCCGAGCTTCGCCGCATCGCCGATGCCGCCGCGCTTGCAGCCAAGAACGGCATCGAACCGCATGCGGGGCATGGGCTTAGCTTCGACAATGTCGTGCCCGTCGCGGCCATCCCGCAGCTCGCTGAGCTCAACATCGGGCATTTTCTGGTGGGGGAAGCGATCTTCACGGGCCTGGAAAGCAGCGTGCGCCGCATGCGCGATCTGATGGGCGAGGCGAGAGGATGACCGGACTGCTCATGTCCCCTCTTCCGAAGCCCTTTCCAATACGGGGGATGAGCAGGTGCGGAATGGGAAGGTGCGGACTGCCCCCGGCAGTCCGAAGCGATGCCGGGGGCATCGCGACCTTCCCATCCCCGGCAGCCCGCATCCGCGCGGGCGCGGAAACCTGCTCATGATCATCGGCATCGGCTCGGACCTTTGCAACATCGAGCGGATCCAGAATTCGCTCAACCGTTTCGGCGAACGCTTCATCGCCCGCGTCTTCACCGACGCGGAGCGCACGCGCGCGGAACGTCGTCCGCTCACCCGCGCCGGCACTTACGCCAAGCGCTTCGCAGCCAAGGAGGCATTCTCGAAAGCAGTCGGCACCGGCTTCAAGCGCGGCGTCTTCATGAAGGACATCGGCGTTGTGAATCAGGCTTCGGGCGCGCCGACATTGGCGCTGAGCGGAGGCGCCAGGGAACGGCTTGACGCGATCACCCCCGAAGGTCACGCGGCACAGGTGCATCTGACGATGACCGACGATCATCCTTTCGCCCAGGCCTTCGTTGTCATCACCGCAGTGCCGATCGCAGGGAATGGGAGGTGAGCTCCGCCGAACCGCCCGCCCCGGCCGACGGAGGCGGCGAGGCCCGCACTGCCCGGCCGAGGGCCGGCAAGGGGGTCGACTGGTGGAAAGAGATCAAAGGCATCTTCTGGCTGGTGCTCGCCGTGCTCGCTTTCCACAGCTTCATCGCCAAGCCCTTCTACATCCCGTCGGAATCGATGATGCCGATCCTCCTCAAAGGGGATCGGCTGGCCGTCAGCAAATATCCCTATGGCTGGTCATGGGTGAGCCCGAGCTTCCATGTCCTGCCGCCGATCGAGGGCCGCATTTTCGGCCGGCTGCCGGAGCGAGGCGACATCGTCATCGTGACGCCGACCGGCCAGACCACCGATCTGATCAAGCGTGTCATCGGCCTTCCCGGCGACACGGTGGCGCTGCGGAAGGGGCAGCTCTTCATCAATGGCAGGCCTGTGAAGCGGGAGCGCCGGCCGGATACGATGATCAGGATCGACCCGAATATCAGCTGCCCCATCGATCAATCAGGTGCCCCCGACGCGGCGGCTTACTGCCGGCTCCCGGTAGTGCGCGAGACGCTGCCGAACGGCAACTTCTATGACACGATCGACTTGGGATATGTCCCGGAAGTCGATGATTTCGGCCCGATCCGAATCCCTGCGGACCACGTCTTTCTAATGGGTGACAATCGGGACCGGTCCGCCGACAGCCGGGTGCCGCTCGAAGCAATGGGGCTTGGTGGCCCGGTTCCTTACGAGAATCTCGGCGGGCGTGCCGAAATCATCACATTCTCCGTCGATGGCAGCTCGCAATATCTCAATCCGGTGAGTTGGTTCACGGCGCTCCGGAGCGGCCGCGCCGGCATGTCGCTCCGGCCGAGCAACGCGGAAAAGAATTGAGTGCGGCTCCCGCAAGCGGACCGGGCGCGGCGTCTTCATTGGAGAAACGCGTTCATGAAAGATATAGGTATTGTGAACGAAGCAGCGGGCAAACCGACGCTTGCCCCGCCACGGGCGGGAGACAGAGGCTTGACGAGATGATAGCTGAAGGCCAGGCGGCGGAGGTTCTTTTGACGACAGCTCGCGATTTCCCCTTTCCGCAGGCGCTCGTCATCATTACCGCCAGGCCCCTCGAAGGAGCAAAAGGTTGAGCGTCAGCGAGCCTGCCATTGTCGTGAGCGAAGACACCGAAGCCTCGACCGAAGCAAAACCCGCAAAAAAAGGCACCGACTGGTGGGCCGAGATCAAGGGGATCTTCTGGCTGATCCTTGCGGTGCTTGCCTTCCACAGCTTCATCGCCAAGCCTTTTTACATTCCATCCGAATCGATGATGCCGATCCTCTTGAAGGGCGACCGGCTGGTGGTGAGCAAATATCCTTATGGCTGGTCCTGGGTGTCCCCCTCGTTCCACGTCGTGCCGCCGACCGAAGGCCGGATCCTCGGCTCGCTGCCCGAGCGCGGCGATATCGTCATCGTCACTCCGCCCGGGCAAAGGGCCGATTATATCAAGCGGGCGATCGGCCTTCCGGGCGACGAGCTCGAGATGATCGAGGGTCAGCTCTACATCAACGGCAAGCCGGTGAAGCGCGAGCAGCGGGCGCCAGCCCTGGTGCCGGTCGACGAGAACGCCCCCTGCTCGTCACTCGAATTTCCAGGCGCCCGCGTCACCGGTGCCGACGGCAGGTCTTACTGCCGCCTGCCGGTGGTGCGCGAAACGCTGCCGAACGGCCGCTCGTTCGACACGATCGACCTCGGATACAACCCGCAGGTTGACGATTTTCCCAAGCTCCGCGTGCCGGAGGGACATGTGTTCTTGATGGGCGACAACCGCGACAAGTCGGCCGACAGCCGCGTCTCGCTTGAAATGCAGGGGCTTGGCGGTCCGGTGCCGTTCGAGAATATCGGCGGGCGGGCCGAACTCATCACCTTCTCGCTCGATGGGACCTCGCACTATCTCAATCCGGTAAGCTGGTTCTCCGCGCTTCGCGGCGGCCGCGCCGGCACGTCGCTCCACCCGCAGGAGCCGGGGGCGAAGTGAGCGACGGCCCCTCGGCCCATGTGGAGAAAAGGGGGCCTTCCGAACTTCGCGACCCCATCATCCGGCAGGAGCTGAAGCGGGCGAGCGTCTGGTTCGGGCTCGGCCTTGCGATCCTCGGCACCATCTATCTCGCCCAGCCGCTGCTGCTGATCTTCGGCGGGATCGTGCTCGCCGCGATGCTCGACGGAGGAACGCGGCTTCTTGGGCGCGTGCTGCCGATCGGGCGGGGCTGGCGCCTCGCCATCGTCACCCTGCTCGGCGTCGGCTTCGTCGTCTGGACCTTTGTGTTCGCAGGCCAGAGCATCGCCGCCCAGGCCGAGGAGCTGCGGACGGCCGTGACGACGCAGGCCAACAAGCTTCTCGCTTGGGGCAATTCCATGGGGATCGTGCAAGGCGGCGTGGGCATCGACCAGCTCGGCGGACAGGTGATGGGCTCGCTCGGGCGGCTCGGCACTGCCGTCAGCAGCGCGCTCGGCGCGCTCACCAGCTTCGTCATGATCCTGGTGATCGGCATCTTCATCGCCATGGAGCCGCGGCTCTACGAGCGCGGCGTCGCCTGGATGATGCCGATGCGGCACCGGGAGCCTTTCTACCGAACGGCCGCGCAAATGGGCTCGACCTTGCGGCGGCTGATGGCGGGGCGGCTCATCGGAATGGCGGTGGAGGGCTTCGGCACCTGGTTCCTGCTCTGGATCGGCGGTGTGCCGATGGCCGCTTTGCTCGGCCTGCTCACCGGCCTTCTCGCATTCATTCCCAATATCGGTGCCATCGTCTCGGGCGTTTTGATCATTCTCGCCGGCTTCAGCGTCGGCACCAGCGAGGGGCTTTGGGCGATTGGCGTCTACCTCGTGGTTCAGGTCGTCGACGGCTATGTGATCGTGCCTTATGTCGCCCGCAAAACGGTCGATCTTGCGCCGGCTCTCGTGCTGGGGGCGCAGCTTCTGCTCGGGGCGCTGCTCGGCCTGATGGGACTTGCGCTGGCGGATCCGATCGTCGCCATGATCAAGACCGCGCTCGAGCAGCGATCGCGCGAGGATTCGGGCGACGTCGAGATTCCCGAACCTTAGGTCGCTTCAGGCTCTAACCCTCCAAGTCCCGGCGTGCGCCGACCAGCCGGGCAGGAGGGACGCCAAGCGCGTCCGCACAGGCGATCAGGTCCGGCTCGTGCGCCTCCAGGAAGGCGAGAGTCGCGCAAAGCACGGACGGCTCCGAAATCCTGGCTCGGAGCCCATCGGGCGTCAGGCCGGTCAGCGCCAGCAGGCGCGCGGCGCGATCGCTTTCGCTCAGCGTCCAGCCGAGCGCCGACAGCGCAAGCGCCTCGGCATTTGTGCTCTCTTCCCTCATGTCCTACTGGGGTGCCCGTGGGACAGAAAATCCTCGTTGTCGAGGACAACGAACTCAATCTGAAGCTCTTCTGCGACCTGTTGCGCGCGCACGGCTATGAGACCGAGCCGGTCCGCGACGGGCGCCAGGCGGTCGAGCGTGCCCGCGGCTTTGAGCCGGATCTTATTGTGATGGACATCCAGATGCCGCACATCACCGGCCTTGAGCTGATCGAGCAGCTAAAGGCGGACGAGGATCTGAAGCCGATCCCGATCATGGCGGTCACCGCCTATGCGGCCAAGGGCGACGAGGAGCGGATCCGCGATGCGGGTGCCGAGGGCTATGTGTCGAAGCCGATCTCGGTGATCAGGTTCGTCGATGCAGTGTCGAGCTTGCTCGCCTTCGCCGAGGAGCGGCGGCGCGAGGAGGCGGCAGGGAGCTTGGTTCCGGAGGCGCTTACGCCCGCCGGCACGGCAGAGGGCGAGCAGCGTCCGGACGATCTCTGAGATTGCTCAAAGCCGGCCGAAGGGCATGGCACCGCATTGGCAGGACAGAAGACGCTGCGCGAGCAGAGGCCCGGCTTACTTGATCTTGGCTTCCCTGAACTCGACGTGCTTGCGCGCGACCGGATCATATTTCTTGAAGCTCAGCTTTTCCGTCTTGGTGCGCGGATTCTTCTTGGTGACATAGAAGAAGCCGGTGTCGGCGGAGCTGACGAGCTTGATCTTGACGGTTGCTGGCTTGGCCATGGCAGCCTCTATCCGAATATTGGTGTGCGAAAAATAAAAGCGGCGTCGCCGCCGCTCTCACGTGGCAAGCCCTCTGCCGAGAAGCGCCCTGGCTGTCAAGGGCGCGGCGCTGTTAACCGCTCGGTAACCACAAGGGCGCATCTTCTCCTTACCGATGAGGCGAGGGAGCCAAGCCGATGCAGGGCGAAGAGGGGATGATGGTGGTAAGAGCCGAGCTTTGCGCCCGGCTCGATGCGCTGCGGCGTTTTTCCGACCGACACCGCGGGCAGGATTTCACGCGCACGATGATTGGGATCCGCCAGCTTGCCGCGGCTTACGGACTCCTCCCGGTGGTGCGGCTTTCGGAGGCGCTGAAGCGCGCGATGGAGCTTCCGGATTCCGCCGGAAAGTGCCAGAACTCGCTCTATCTCGACCGGCTTCGCGACGCGATCGGCTGCGAGCGGAACGACGAGCAGGCGAGCGAGGCGATGATCGCTTCCGTCTGCATTCGCTTTTCCTGATATCTTTGAGTGGACGCGCTCCTCACGACCTTCATCGCTGCCGCGCTTGCGGAATTCGGTGACAAGACCCAGCTGCTGGTGATCGCCATTGCCGCGCGCTACCGGAAGGCGAGCGCGGTGCTCCTGGGTGTGGCGGTCGCGGCACTTGCCAATAATCTCATCGCCGCCTTCGGCGGGACGCTCGTAAACGGCATGATCACCCTGCGCGCGATCTCGCTTCTCGTCGCGGTGGCCTTGCTCTTTGCCGGCGTCGCTGCCCTCATCCCGCAGAGGAGCCCGGCCGGCATGGGTGCGGGCTGGAAAACGGGCCCATTCCTCACCGCCGCCGCCTGTTTCTTCCTGCTTGAGTTCGGCGACAAAACGCAGTTCCTCACCTTCGCGCTCGCGGCGCAATATAATTCCCTGGCACTTGCGGCCGCCGGCGCGACAGCCGGGATCGTCGTTGCCAACGCGCCCGCCGCAATCATGGCCGAGCGCTCGCGCGAGCTGCTTCGGCTGAAGCCGCTCCGCCTCAGCATCGCTTCTGTTTTCCTTTTGATCGGCTTCATCATCGCCGTCAGCGCGCTCCGGCTTACTTAGACCTACGGACCCGGCGGGCGAGAGTTCA
Source organism: Pseudomonadota bacterium (assembly GCA_030777185.1). GTDB lineage: Bacteria > Pseudomonadota > Alphaproteobacteria > Sphingomonadales > Sphingomonadaceae > Allosphingosinicella. The sequence goes on along the minus strand of JALYGI010000306.1, from coordinate 1,380 downwards.
TTCAGGGCCGAGATCGAGCAGCCACATGTCGGGTATGGCGCCAAGGCGAAGCGGGAGCCCGCTCGTGCCGAGACCGGCAGTGACGACCAGAACCTTACCCCGTTCGCGCACCAGGCCGCAGGCATAGCGTTTGCCGTGCCGCGACATGGTGGAGATCGGCCCGACGAGCGGCGGCGCGATCTGGCCGCAATGAGTATGCCCCGCCAGCATCAGGCCAATGGTGTCCGGCACGTCCGGGAATGGATCGGGGCTGTGGCTGAGCAGGATCCTCGCGCCGTTGAGGCCGCTTTGGCGAGCCAACGTCCGGGGCAGGTCGTCGCGCCCGGTGAAATCGTCATCGAGGCCGCCGACCGCGAGCGGGCCGGCTTGGGCGGCATCATTCTCCAGCAGCCGGATGCCGGCAGCCGCGAGCGCCTTCTTTGCGCCTGCCGGATCATACCAATGGTCGTGGTTGCCCAGCACGGCGAAGCTGCCGAGCGGGGCCCTGAGCTTCGCCAGCGGCCGGATCGCGTCGGCCATCGAATAATAGCGGGTCGCGGCCCGCTTCTCGCTGACGAGGTCGCCCGCGATGAGCACCAGATCTGGGCTGAGAGCATTGATCTGATCGACGATGCGGCCGAGCCGGTCGGGCGGCATGTCGGGCCCCGCGACATGGATGTCCGAGATCAGGATTGCCCGCAGCCGGGGTGCCCCCGCCGGCCAGTTCTTCAGGCCTAATGTCGCATGCCTGACCACCGGCGCCTGAACCGCGCTCCAATAGCACCAGGCGAGGGCGGCGAACGCCAGTGAGGCAAGGAGCAGCCCGATTAACAGGATTTGGCGACGCCTGATCACTTGAGCTTTGTTTCCGCCTCATAGAAGAGACACCCTCTAGACCAAGAGGCTCTAGGGCCTGATCGGTTGAGGTGGAAGCACTACGCGCTTTCACCGAAGGCGTGAATCAGGCGCTTTCACAAGGTTGAGACCTTGATTCACGGACCAGGCTGATTCAGCCTGATCCGATCAAGGTCTCGCGGGGACAAGCCGAGTTCATGCGCGAATTCTCACAGCTTATCGACGGCCTCGTCTACACGCGCTCGCGGAATGCCAAGCTGAAGCTGATCGGCGACTATCTCAAGGCCACCCCGGATCCGGACCGCGGCTACGCGATGGCGGCGCTTACCGGCGAGCTCAGCTTGCCCGCAGTCAAGGCTGCGGCGATCCGGGGGATCACCGAGGAGCGGGTCGATCCGACGCTCTTCTACATGAGCTGCGATTATGTCGGCGACTTGGCCGAAACCGTCGCCCTGCTCTGGCCCAAACAGATCGCGCAGCCGGCGGAGATAGATGACGGCACATTGCGCATCTCGAACGTCGTCGAGCGCCTGGCGAGCCTCGGCA
>JALYGI010000305.1 GCA_030777185.1 Pseudomonadota bacterium | reverse complement strand
CCTTGAGGCTGCGCACGTCATAAGCGGTGAGCGCGTAAAGCGGCTCGGCCTCGTCCATCCAGTCGGCTTTGTAGGGATCGTTGCCGATCCCGAAGTCGATCACATCGACCTTGTCCTGGTCGATCGCACGGCGGAACATCTCGACGCTCAGCAAGGTGCCGGGCGAATAATGCCTGGCATCCTCGCGATAGGCGAGCTTGTGGATGGTCGCGACCTTCTGTTCGACGGTCCAAAGCTGGGCCGCCACCGGCTCGCCGTCCTTGTAGGCGAGGCCGAGCCGCAAAGTGCCGGCCTCGCCTTCGGCCTCGGCAAGCTTCCGCATCAGCTCCGGCGAGCCCTCCGCCGGCTTCCAGCTGTTCTCGTACACGGTCAAGTAATCGGCCCAGGCCGCAGGATCGAAGCGATCATATACGCGAAGCTCAAGCCCCGCGGTTTTCGCGCGGCGCTTCGCCGTGTTGCGCAGCTTCGAGGGCCGGGCCGCCCAATATTGCTCGAACGTCATGCCCTTGACGCGGATCCGCCAGCTGACCGAAGACTCGGCTCTGCGCGTCATCCAGCCTTGCCGCTTCAGGGCCGGCCCCAGCGGGTCGTCCTTGGCGATCGGGGAGACGAAGAGCCGGGCGACGCCGCCGAGCCGCAGCCCGCGCGCCAGCCCGTCCACCGCTTCCGCAGCGTCCTCGCCGTCCACCACCGGCCCGAAACGGAGGCAGTACCAATTGGAATAAGCGTGCGCCCGTCCGCGATCCACGCCAAGGAACAGCCATGCGTTTGCCTTGCCGTTCCTCGCTCGAAGGGCGAGCAGCTTGCCTTTTGGCGGCGTGAAGTCATGAACCAGCCGGAACCAATCGAGCCGGTCGAACATCCAGGGGCGCCTCTCCCGCGCCAGCGCACCGGCGGCGTCACGCTCGACGGCATCCAGATCATGGAAGAGTTCCACTTGCGCGGACATGGCGTCATTCCCTTAACCGTTGCCGCGTATAGGTCCCACTTCCTGCAGCCGCGTTAACAGGAGCCAAGGTGCAAGTCCCCGATTCCACGCCCTTTCCGCTCGACCATCTGAGCCTCAGGGGAAGTCCCGACGCCACGGCTTTGATCACGCGCGAAGGTGAGCTCGATTATGCGGGGCTGGAGCGCGCCGTGGGTTCGGTGGCGGCAGCGCTGAAGGCGAGGGGGCTTGAAGCCGGAGCCCGTGTGGCGAGCTGGCTTCCAAAGACGCGGATGACAAGCATCCTGCCGCTCGCCTGCGCCCGGGCAGGCCTTGTCCATGTGCCCGTCAATCCGCTGCTGAAGCGCGCGCAGGTGGCGCATATTCTTAGCGATAGCGGAGCGCGCCTGTTCATCACCGGCCATGCAAGGCTGGCGACGCTCGGAGAGGGCGACCTGCCGGACGGCTGCACGCCGCTTGTTGAAGAGGACAGCGCCGCACTTATCGAATGGAGCGAGACGCTCCCACCTTCATCTGCGAACCCGGACGATTTGGCCGCTCTTCTCTACACGTCCGGCTCCACCGGCCGGCCAAAGGGAGTGATGCTGAGCCACGCCAACATGTGGCTCGGCGCGGTGAGCGTGGCGCATTATCTCGGCCTCACAGCCGAGGACCGCACCTTGGCTGTTCTGCCGTTGAGCTTCGACTATGGCCAGAACCAGCTGCTCTCGAGCTGGGCCGCCGGCGCGTGCGTCATCCCGATAGAATATATCGCCGCCAAGGACGTGATCCGCGCCGTGCAGCGTCATGACGTCACGACGCTTGCCGGCGTGCCGCCGCTCTGGGTTCAGTTGATCGAGGCGCCCTGGCCGCCGATCGCGACGCTGTCACTCCGGCGCCTCACCAATTCGGGCGGACGGCTGCCCACCTCGGTGGTGCGCCGAATGCGGGAACTCTTCCCCGCGGCCGAGATCTTCCTGATGTACGGCCTTACCGAGGCATTCCGCTCAACCTATCTCGATCCCGCTCTCTTGGGCGAACATCCCGATTCCATCGGCACCGCCATCCCCTTCGCGGAAGTGATGGTTGCGCGTGCCGACGGCAGCCGCGCCGATCCCGGTGAAGCCGGGGAACTGGTCCATGCCGGCCCGCTCGTGGCCAAGGGCTATTGGAACGATCCCGTTCGAACCGCCGAACGCTTCAAGCCTGCGCCGCCGGGCTCCATCTATGGCGGTACCGCCGTCTGGTCGGGCGATCAGGTTCGCACGGATGAGCAGGGGCTTCTTTATTTTGTCGGCCGCGCCGACGCGATGATCAAGACCAGCGGCAATCGCGTCAGCCCCACCGAGGTCGAGGAGGCGGCGGTGGCAAGCGGGGTGGTGGCCGAAGCAGTCGCCTTGGGTGTTCCGGACGACCGTCTGGGGGAGGCGATCGCGCTGATCGCTCGCCCGTCGCCGTCGCATGGGAGGGACCCGGAAGCCGAGCTCAGAAACCACCTCAAGCGCGAGTTACCCAATTTCATGCAGCCGACGCATATCCTCTGGCGCAGCGAGCTTCCGAGGAGCCCCAACGGCAAGCTCGACCGCGAACGACTGAAGAGCGAGATCAGCGCGTGACCAAGCCCACGGGAGCGATACCGGCCGGTTTCACGGCCGGCGATGATGGTGTCCTCAGCATCGGCGGCCGCTCGGTGCACGAGCTGGTTGTCGAAGCAGGCGACACGCCGCTGTTCGTCTACGACCTCGATCTTATCGACGAGCGGATCGCCCGCTTCCGCCGTGCCATACCAGGCGTTGAGCTGCATTACGCGATCAAAGCAAACACTTACAATCCGCTGCTGGCACACATTGCGAAGCATGTGGATGGCCTTGACGTCGCTTCCGGCGGTGAGCTCCGCTTGGCTCTGGCCAGCGGAATGGCGCCCGGGCTGATCTCCTTTGCCGGCCCGGGAAAGCGCGACAAGGAGTTGCAAGCGGCGATCCAAGGCGGAGTGACGATCAATTGCGAATCCGAAGGCGAGGCCGAGCGCGCGCTCGCCATCGGCCGCGCTGGTGGTATCGCCCCGAAGCTTGCAGTCCGCGTCAATCCGGATTTCGAGATCAAGGGGTCGGGCATGCGGATGGGAGGCGGCGCCAAGCCGTTCGGAGTCGATGCCGAGCGCGTGCCGGCTCTGGTTCGCACGATCATCGGCGGGGGCGGCGACTGGCGCGGCTTCCACATCTTCGCCGGATCGCAGG
>JALYGI010000304.1 GCA_030777185.1 Pseudomonadota bacterium | reverse complement strand
GCTGATCCTTGTCGGATCAGAAGGGCTCCAGATCATTGTTTTGAGATGATCAGGTCGCCATGCCGCCAGCATGGCTACGGATTGCCGGGGGATGAGCCGGCCGCCGCGCCTCCGAGGCGCGGCTGCGACCTTCGGGGAAGGTCGCACCTGCTCATCCGTACCTGATCATTCCCGGCCGAAAATTGAGTAGGTGCGCAGTCCCCCGGACTGCGCAGCCATGCCCGGGGGGGCATGGCGACCTACTCAATGGTTCCCACTTTTTCGGGAAGTGCTCTAGGCCGACCGCCGGCCAAGGCCTCAGCTTCATGAAATGCGCCGAATCCGTCGGAGACGGGATTTCAAATCCTCGCCACTTGCTCCGCTCCGCGTTCGCTTTACGCTCGGGCCGATGAAACGATGGATCACAGCGTCCCGCGCCCTAATGCTGGCTCTTGCACTCGGCACCACCTTACCGGTCGCCGCGCAGCAACGCAGCGCCGTTCAGCAACAGACGCTCCAGCAGCGCGTCGAGGCGAAGCTCGGCGAGGCAGGCCCCGGCACCCGGTTCGGCCTCGTTGTTGCGACCGAAGATGGCCGGGAGCTGATCGCGATCGCGCCGGACGCACGCTTCATTCCCGCGTCCAACACGAAGATGTTCAGCACCGCCGCCGCCTTCGCCACCCTCGAGGGCGTCGACCGACCCGATACGGCTGGAGGGGCCGCGGTGCGGCTCGAAGGGGAGGGGCGCCGCGCCCCGGATGTGATCCTGGTCGGGCACGGTGATGCCCGCCTTTCAAGCGCCCCGGATTGCGTCGCCAACTGCCTCGCCGCCCTGGCGGACGCGGTCGCGGCGAAGACTCGGGTGGTCCGGGACGTCGTCGGCGACGACAGCCTTTTTCCCGACCAGCGCTGGAGCCCTGGGATGAGCTGGAACAATATACCCAGCCGCTCGGGCACCGCCACCTCGGCGCTCACACTCGACGACAACGAGCTTTTGCTGCGCGTCATCCCCGCCACGCCGGGCAAGCCGCCGCGCATCGAGGCCGCGGCTTATTACACGGTCGACAACCGGGCGGTGACGGTGGCGTCGGGCCCGACCAATATCGGTGTGAATCGCCTTCCAGGGAGCAGTCTTCTCCGGCTCACCGGCACGATCGCGGCCGGCGCCGAACCCGAGCTCCTCCGCCTCGGCATCGACGATCCGGCGCATCATGCGGCATGGCGCTTCAAGGCTTTGCTCGAAGAACGCAATGTTCGGGTCAGCGGCGCGGTCGCCGCCCGCCATCGCCCGCTCACGCCTGCCGACGATCCCACCCTGCGCAAGAGCGCGCCGCCCGCGCGCCCGCCGCAGCTCGAAATGCTGGCCCGCCTCACTCCCCCGGCGCTGGCGGAGGATTTGACCCTCACCAACAAGGTCAGCCAGAACCTTCATGCCGAGCTGCTGCTCCGCCGGGTCGGGCGGCAGAACGGCACCGGCTCGATCGCAGACGGTCTCGCCGTGGTGAGGGCGATGCTGGAGCAAGCGGGCGTGCCCCGCACCGCCTACGACTTCTCCGACGGCTCCGGCATGTCGACCTATAATCGCGCAGCGCCGCGCGGTGTGGTGACGTTCTTGCGCTGGGCCGCCGCGCAGCCTTGGGGCGCCGCCTGGCGCGCGACCTTGCCCATTGCGGGGGTGGACGGCACGCTCGCCAGGCGCTTCCGCGGCACGCCGCTCGAGCGCCGGCTGTTTGCAAAGACCGGCACGCTCAATGCCACCTCGGCGCTTTCCGGCTATATGATCGGCAAAAGCGGCCGGACTCTCCTCTTCTCGATCTACGCCAACGACATTCCCGAGGGCGCCGGCGCCACCAAGGCGATGGACGCTGCCCTGGAGCTGATCGCCGAGGAGAATTGACGGTCGCAGGGCGCTTCATGCCAAAGGCGAGGATCCGATCCTCTTCAAGGCTCCCGCTTCGTTGGCCTCGATTAGCCGCTCGAAGGCAGCGAGAGTTTCAGCGCTGACATGATGCTCGATGCCCTCGGCGTCGGCGTGGGCGCATTCCGCGCTCACGCCGATGGCCAACAGGAACTGCACAACCAGCTCGTGTCGCCGGCGTGACCATTCGGCGATGCGCCGGCCCTCGTCACTCAGGAAAATGGCGCGATAGGGCTTGCTGACGACCAGACCGTCGCGCTGCAACCGCGCGACCGTCTTGATCACGGTCGCGTGGCTAACGCCGAGCCTGCGGGCGATGTCGACGGCTCGCGCCTCGCCCTGGCTATCGATCAGGTCGGCGATGAGTTCGACATAATCCTCGGCAATTTCGCTCTTGCGAGCACGCCGCGCCTGGCGGAAATTCTCCGCCCGCTGGTCCGGTGCAGGCAGGCTCCCGTTCTTGCCGGCCTCTTCCGTTTCAATTCCCGTCACGACCACAGACACGTTCCACGTCAGCCAATGCGGCGCGCCGCTATCGGGGAACCAGGCGGAAGAAAAGCATTTGCCCCCGAAATGTAGCGCTTCCACATCGTGCAGCCTCCACTTGCTGAGCGATTGCTGGCCAAGCAGCTGCGCCTTGATGTGTTCGTCTGGCTCGCCCGCGCGCGCAAAGATGATGCGGTGGGAAGCGGGCATCCATGGGTCTAAGCGGAACAGGCGTCTGCTGCGCTTGTTTGAACGATCTTGGTTTCACTTGGAATCTAAAGCCTGATCGACCCCTTTGGCCGAAGCGCGCAAGCGGTTCGGCCATGAACGACCAGGCTCGGGAAGGAAGATCAGCGATGCGTTACCGCCGTCTTGGGCATAGCGAGCTCAACGTTTCGGAAATTTCACTCGGCTCGTGGCTTACTTATGGTGTGGGCGTTGAGGCCGAGACCGCCCGACGGTGCCTCGATGCCGCTTTCGACGCCGGGATCAACTTCATCGATACGGCGAATATCTATGGCCGAGGTGCGGCCGAGGCGTTCCTCGGCGAAGCACTTTCAGGCAGGCAGCGACAGAGCTACGTTCTCGGCACGAAACTGTTCGCGCCCATGACGGAGGAGGATCGGGGACTTTCGCGCGCACAAATCCACAAGCAGCTCGACGCTTCCCTTGAGCGCCTTCGTACCGATTATGTCGATCTCTATCAGTGCCACCGCTATGACTGGGACACTCCACTGGAGGAGACGATGGAGGCGCTTACCGAAGTCGTGCGCAGCGGGAAGGTGCGGTACATCGGCTTCTCCGAATGGCCGGCAGAGCGCATCCAGGCCGCCATCGACATTTCGGGTGTTGAGAGATTTGTCTCCAGCCAACCGCAATATTCGCTGCTTCATCGGGAGCCTGAGCAGGACGTCATCCCGTTATGCGCCTCGAACGGGATCTCCCAAATCGTCTGGTCACCGCTCGCACAAGGTGTGCTCACCGGAAAATACCTGGCTGATCAGCCGCCACCGCCCCAAAGCCGCGCGACCAGCGAGGAAATGGGAGAGTTCATTCAAGGATTCATGAAGCCGAAGCTGCTGAGGGCGGTAGAACAGCTGAAGCCGCTCGCTGGGCAAGCGGGGCTGACGCTCTCCCAGTTCGCCTTGGCATGGGTTCTTCGGGAGCCAAACGTCGCTTCCGCCATCACGGGTGCTTCCCGTCCCGAGCAGGTCTATGAAAATGCCGCCGCATCGGGCCGTGAGGTCGACCCGGAACTCTTCGCCCAGGCTGAGGCGCTGATCGCCGGCGCGCGGGCAGGTTGAAGCGTTCAGCCGTCGATCAAGCCGGCAAGGGAGGCTTCCACGGCAGCCTGAACGCGAGTGCGGACGCCGAGCTTCCGGCACGCGCCGGCAATATGCTCGTCGACAGTCTGGACTGACAGGCCCAGGATCTCGGCAATCATCGAGGAGCTCTTGCCTTGCCGCACCCAGGCGAGGCACTCTCGCTGGCGCACGCTCAGCCGGGCTGATGCTTCCGACCGGGTGCTGCAGAGCCGCTGGCTTTCGGCAGCATAATAAGCGGACAGCACTCCCGCCGACGTCCTGATGAACTCGTCGTCGAGGTCCGGCCGGGGCCCCGCCAGCACCACTGCGGCATAGCTGCCGTCGGCTCCTCTCACGGGCGTGAAGAGACCGTCGGTAAGTCCCACCTCGCTGGCCTCGTCCCTGATCCTCTTCTGCGCCTCGTCGACGCTGCGCCGGCGCATCACGTCCTCCCAGGAATAGGG
>JALYGI010000303.1 GCA_030777185.1 Pseudomonadota bacterium | reverse complement strand
GGGCGAGCCTCCTGATGCGGCCTTCGATATGAGACATGCCCTCGTCCTCGGAAGAATCGTCCCCAAAGATCGAAAGATCCGGAAGCGTCAGGCCGAACAAGGTCCGTCGGGTCTTGCGCAGCTGCTCACGATCGACGACCACCAGATCCTTGCGAGCTTCGGCGGCATCGAGGGCGGCGACCTCGCGGTCATAGCAGGCGAGGCGCGCCGTCTGATCCGTGATAGAGCGGCAGTCGCTCAGCCGCTTCAGCGCCCCCGGCCTGGATGCCTTGACGTCCTGAGCCGAGGCGGGCGCTGCCAGCGCCGCCACGGCGGCAACAAGAAAGATTGCGCGCATGAACATCCCCTCCAGCCTACGATAGCAGATTAAGAGGGTAGAGGCCGCGGGACGGTGATGGCAAGCCTCTGGATCTTGCCGGACGATTGCATGGCTTAGCGGCCATGGCCATAGAGCAAGCGAGCGTCCACCAAGCGAGCCGAGGCCGTGAGCAGTGCGATTCCAATTTTCCAGATCAATCCGGCGCTCGACCGGCACCGCTTAAAACGCGGTTTCGTTGCCGAGAACCGGCTGCAGATCCGAGACTTCCTGACCGCCGAGGCTGCGCGGGCGATCTACGCGATCCTGGCGACGCAGACGCCGTGGGGTCTTGCCTGGAAGGGGGCCGGCGATGGCCCCCCACGCCTGCGGTGGGAGCAGCTCTCTGCGCTTCGGCATGCCGAGAAAGAGAGGATCGGGGCAGAGGTGACTGCTGCCATGCGCGGGAGCGACTATGGATTTGTCTACGCGCACTATCCGATGCTGGATGCCTATCTCCAGAACTGGTCGGAGGGAAGCCCGCACGACATGCTGATCGAGCATGTCAACGACCAGCCTTTCCTGGACCTGGTGCGTGAGGTCACCGGCATCCCTGAGCTGATCAAGGCCGACGCGCAGGCGACACTTTATGCGCCCAATCAGTTTCTCGCCCTCCACGACGACAGTCACGTGGCGGAAGGCTGGCGCATCGCATATGTCCTGAACTTCTGCGCGGAGGACTGGCGGCCCGACTGGGGCGGCTATCTCATGTTCTATGACGAGGACGGAGATGTCGTCGCGGGGTTCAAGCCGCGCTTCAATGCGCTAAACCTGTTTCGGGTTCCGCAGAAGCACAACGTAACCTACGTGCCGCCCTTCGCACCGGTCGGCAGGTTTGCGATAAGCGGCTGGTTCCGCGATCGCTGAGACCGCCCCTATCCTGGCTCCAAGGGGCTGTAGGGCGCGCCACGGATCCAACGGCTGGCGAGCCACTTCACCCCCGAAGTGACGGGGAGGCCCGCATGGCGCGTGCGGCCGTCGCTTCGGCCGTCCGGCAGCATGTTGCAGAAAACCAGCGCATCCCCGCGCTTCCCGCGCACCGTCAGGCCTAGTTCGGTGAAGCGCGTTTCCCCTCCCGAATAGTCCTCGTTGAGGTAGATAAGCACCGTCCAGGCGCGCTGATTGGCTACCCCGGGCAGGGCGTCGACATGAGGCTTGTATTCCTGGCCCGGCGAATATCTGAGCACATGCAGTGGCTCGCCGCAAAACACGTCCGTGCCGCTTGCGGCTGCGATCCGGCGGTTGATCGCATGGATGACCAGGTCTTCCTGCGTCGGCCCGAAGTTCATGCCCGTCGACGTGCGGATCGGATGCGGTACACTCCTGCCCGTGCGGGGATCCAAGACGAAGGAGGGCTGAAGCGCGGGCTCGGCGAGTGCCGTGATGTAGGCGCACTCCGTGCCAAGCAGTAGTCCACGCACGATACGGATGTGCGGGTCTTCGCGAACGACCTCCACGGGACGCTGAGAGACGCTGTCAAGCGGGGTCATCTTCGCCAGGACATCGAGCTGGTGTGCAGCAAGAGCATCCTTGTCCCGCAACCCCTCGAGGAGGGCCTTCGCTCGGTCCGGATCGCTCGTGCAGCCTGTGCCATTCGCGACCAGAATCGCCCTCAGCCGGGCAGCTTCGGCGTTGCCGGCTTCGGCGGACCTGCCGAGCAGCTCATGGGCAAGCGCGATCTCCTGATTGCCGTGAAGTCCGAAAAGCCTCCACTTCGCCACGATCAGCAAGGCCTCGCTCTCGCCTTGGTCTGCGGCGAGTTTGACAGCTGCGACGGCTTCCACCTGCCTTCCTGCCCGGGCAAGCCTCTCAGCTCGTTCCATGACGCTCATGCGCACGCTCCTCGGTCTTTGACCCTAAGCCGTCCAC
>JALYGI010000302.1 GCA_030777185.1 Pseudomonadota bacterium | reverse complement strand
GGCTGACCGAGGCGGCGCGCGGGGCGCTGTCCGGCTCCACGGTGAAGCTGGTGGAAGGGCCGCTCACCGAGGGCTATCGGGCGGGGGCGCCCTACGACCTGATCTTGATCGACGGCGCGGTCGAGTTCGTGCCGCAGGCGATCATCGACCAGCTCGTCGACGGCGGCAGGCTCGCCGCCGCCTTGCTCGATCGGGGGGTGACCCGGATCGCGATCGGGCGGCGCGCGGGTGATGCCTTCGGAATCGCGCCGATGGCGGATTCGGCGTCGGCCATTCTTCCGGGCTTTCTCAAGCCCAAGACGTTCAGTTTTTAAGAGAGGCGGGTAGGTTGATGCGGGGTGGGTTACTGGCTGCAGCGGCCATCAGTGCGCTGCTTGTGGCAGGCGCGGCGGGGGCGGAAACGCTTCGTGATGCGCTCGTTCAGACATATAATAGCAATCCCACCATCACGGCGCAGCGCGCCCAGCTTCGCAGCCTCGACGAGCAGGCATCGATCGCACGCTCGGGGCTCCGGCCGCAGGTGTCGGGGACGGTGGGCGTGAACCAGGACGTGCTGGCGACCGGCCGGGCGGGGACGGGGCGCAACCTCACCGGCGGGCTGAACGTCAGCTATCCATTGTTCAATGCGGGCAGGGTGCGCAACCAGATCAGGGCGGCCGATGTTCGCGTTGAAGCGGGCAGAGCCAATCTTCGCGCCACCGAAGGCGACATCTTCACCGAAGGTGTCGGCGCCTACATGGATGTGATCCGCGACCGCTCGATCGTCACGCTCAATCAGAACCAGGTGCGGGTGCTCGAAACCAACCTGCAGGCGAGCCGCGACCGGTTCGAGGTCGGCGACCTCACCCGGACCGATGTCGCGCAATCGGAAGCGCGTCTGTCGCTGGCCCGGAGCAATCTTGCCACCGCGCAGGGACGTCTGCGCGCCAGCGAGGAAAATTACCGCCGCGTCATCGGCGTGCTGCCCGGCGATCTTCAGCCGCCGCCCGCTCTGCCGCCGCTGCCGGCGACTCCCGAGCAGGCGGTGGACATCGCGCTCGCCAACAACGCCGATCTCGTGGCGATCACCGCGCAGGCGCGGGCCTCCGGCTTCGACATCTCGGTGGCCAGGGCGGACCGCCTCCCGACGATCAATGCGCTCGGCACCGGCCGCTACATCAATGCGCTCGGCACGGCGAACGAGCAGCAGGGGGTGCCGCCAGGGATCGACTTCAACGCCCCGAACAGCACCACGACGGCCGGCGTCGGGATTGAGGCCCGAATTCCGCTCTACCAGGGCGGGGTGGTCGGAGCGCGGGTGCGCCAGGCGCAGGCGCTGCAAAGCCAGTTCCTGGAGCAGGGGATCGCCGTCGAGCGCAGCGTTGTCGCGAACACCCGCGCGGCTTTTGCCAGTTACCGCGCCTCGCTCGACGCGATCCGCTCCAACGAAGTCGCGGTGGCCGCGAACAGCCTGGCGCTCGAGGGCACTCGGGCCGAGCAGAGCGTCGGCACCCGCAACGTGCTCGACGTGCTGAACGCCGAGCAGGAGCTTTTGAACAGCCAGGTGGCATTGGTGACGGCGCGGCGCGACAATTATGTTGCCGGTTTCGCGCTCCTCAATGCCATGGGGCAGGCCGAGGCCGAGGACCTCAATCTCGACGCCGGGCCGCTCTACGATCCGACGCTCAACTATAATCGCACGATCCGACGGACCTCGGATTGGGGCCAGGATGCCACCCCGGCGCCAACGGCAACCCGGACCGTGGTCGGGCCGCCGAATATTCCGCAAAACACCCCCGTGACACAGCCACGGCAATAGGCAATAAGGCCCTCGTCATGGGGGATTTTAACCAAGATCCGTCGATGGAAGAGATCCTTGCTTCCATCAAGCGAGTCATCGCCGAGGACGGTCGCGCGGCCATTGCGAGCCCGCGTGGGCCGCGTGGAAGCGCGCGTGTCGAGCCCGAGCCTGAGCCGCCGGTGGAGGAAGACGACGTCCTCGAGCTCAGCGATCCCGTGTCTGACGAGGATGCGCTGATGTCGCAGGAGCGGGCAGCGGCCAGCCGGCAGTCGCTGGCGGCGCTCGCCGCGATGCGTCAGCAGGCGGATCCATCCTCTTCGTCGTCGTTCGCGGTGAATGAGGGGCCGCTTGAAGCGGTGGTGCGCGAAATGCTCCGGCCGATGCTGAAGGAATGGCTCGACCAGCGCCTGCCGGAAATGGTCGAAGAAATGGTCGCCCGCGAGATCGCGCGGATCACCGGCAAGAGCCTGTAGTTCGCCTGTTTGCTTGCGGCAGGCGCTCAATGCTAGTCCGCTGCTCATGAAAAAGCTCCTGCTCGCCGGCCTCGCCGCGTTTGCGGCCGTCCAGGGCTCCGCCGCCCTTTCCCGCCCGATGACCGCGACCGATCTTGCGACGATGCGAAGGCTCGCCGCCCCGAGCGTGTCGCCGGACGGGCGCTCGGTCGTGTACCAGCTGCGTGAGACCGATCTCGAGGCAAATAGGGGCCGAACCGATCTGTGGCTGCTCGACCTTCGCGCGAAAGATGCGCGTCCGGTGAAGATCGCTTCCGCGGCCGATAAGAACGAGCATGATCCACGCTTCTCGAGCGATGGCAGGTGGATCTATTATCTGAGCAACGCGTCCGGCAGCGAGCAGCTCTGGCGCGTTGGCGTGCCCGGGGGAACTCCCGAGCAGGTGACGACGCTGGCGACCGACATTGCCGGTTATTCGGTCGCGCCATCGGGTGATCGCATCGCGATCTGGGCGGACCGCAACCTCGCCTGCGCGGACTTCAACTGTGCCAACGTGCCCGCCCCGCCGCAGGGACGCGGCAGCGCGCGCGTTTATGACGAGACCTTCGTCCGCCATTGGGATGTTTGGACGGAGCCCGGCATCCGCTCCCGCATCTTCACCTTCCCGATGGTGAACGGCCGCCCTCAAGGGGCCGGTATTCCGGTCGCGCGCAGTCTGGTCGGCGATGCTCCCTCAAAGCCTTATGGCGGCGTGGAGGAGACCAGCTGGAGTCCCGACGGTCGCACGCTCTACTTCACGCTGCGGGAGGCGGGGCGGATCGAGCCGACCTCGACCAACCTCGATATCTTCGCCGTGCCCGCCGACGGGAGCGCCCCGCCGGTGAACCTGACCGCGGCCAACCAGGCCACGGACACGCTCCCGGCTGCCTCGCCCGACGGGCGCTGGCTCGCTTATGCGGCGATGCGCCGGCCGGGCTACGAGTCAGATCGTCAGGTGCTCCATCTTCGCGACCTCCGCACCGGCGAAACCCGTGCCTTGACCGAGCAGTGGGACCGGTCGGTCGGCTCGATTGCCTGGACGCCCGACGGCCGCAGCCTGCTCGTGACGGCGCAGGACGTGCTCGATCATCCCGCTTATCGGGTCGACTCGCGCACCGGCAAGGTGACGCGCCTGACGCAGGCGGGGACCGCTAACAACGTGATCCCGCTGCGAGGCGGCGGAGCGGTCTACACGCTCAACAGCATCGAAAAGCCGGACGACCTTTACCGGCTCGGCAGAAGCGGGCGTGCCGAGCGGCTGACGTCGGTGAATGCGGACAAGCTCGCGGAGCTCGATCCAGTATCGGTCGAGCGCTTCAGCTTCGCCGGTGCCGGCGGCGACACGGTCTGGGGCCAGATCGTGAAGCCGCGGAACGCACGCGGCGCGCTTCCAGTCGCCTTCCTGATCCACGGAGGGCCACAAGGTTCGTTCGGCGACAGCTGGTCCTACCGCTGGAACCCGCGCCTCTTCTCAGCACCCGGCTACGCCGCCGTGTCGGTCGATTTCCACGGCTCAACCGGATATGGCCAGGCGTTCACCGACGCCATCCGGCGCGATTGGGGCGGCGCGCCGCTGGAGGATCTGCGCCTCGGCCTCGCGGCCGCGGGTAGGATCGACCGGCAGGTCGATACCGCCAATGCCTGCGCGCTTGGCGCCTCTTACGGCGGCTATATGGTGAACTGGATTGCGGGAAATTGGCCGGACGGCTTCAAGTGCCTGGTCAGTCATGCCGGCGTGTTCGACACCCGCGCCATGTCTTTCGAAACCGAGGAATTGTGGTTCACCGAATGGGAATTCGGCGGCCCTGCTTTCGATCCTGCCGCAATCGAGGTGACCGAGCGGTGGAACCCGGTGCGCTTCGTGCACAATTGGCGGACGCCGATGCTCGTCATTCATGGCGAGAAGGACTTCCGCATCCCCTACAGCCAGTCGCTCGGCATGTTCAATGCGCTCCAGCGGCGCAACATTCCATCTCGCCTGGTGATGTACCCCGATGAAAATCACTGGATCCTGAAGCCGCAGAACAGCATCCAATGGTATCGGGAGGTCCATGGCTGGATCGACAAGTGGCTCAAAGGGGCTGGCGGAGCGACCGCTGCCCGCTAATAGCGGGCGCCATGAGCGAATTGCCGAAGACGTTCGAGCCCGCCGAGCTCGAGGCCCGCTGGTACCAGCATTGGGAGGAGAGGGGACTTTTCCGCCCCAAGCGGCCCGAGGCGGAGCCATGGACGATCGTCAATCCGCCGCCGAACGTCACCGGTGCGCTGCATATTGGCCACGCCCTAGACAACACATTGCAGGACATCCTGACGCGCCACGCTCGCCTCCAAGGCAAGGACGCGCTCTGGGTGGTGGGCACCGATCATGCCGGCATCGCGACGCAGATGGTCGTCGAGCGGAATTTGGAAAAGGAAGGCGTGAAACGCGCCGAACTCGGCCGGGAAGAGTTCGTCCGCCGCGTCTGGCAGTGGAAGGAAGAGAGCGGGGGAGAGATCACCCGGCAGCTTCGCCGCCTCGGCTGCTCGATGGACTGGGCCAACGAGCGCTTCACCATGGACGAGGGCTTCAGCCGCGCCGTTCTGAAAGTCTTCGTGCAGCTTTACCGGGACGGTCTGCTCTATCGCGACAAAAGGCTGGTCAACTGGGACCCGAAATTCGCCACTGCCATCTCGGACCTTGAGGTCGAGACCAAGGAGGTACAGGGCAAATTCTGGCACCTGCGCTATCCGCTGGAGGACGGCTCGGGGT
>JALYGI010000301.1 GCA_030777185.1 Pseudomonadota bacterium | reverse complement strand
TCTCCGCCCTACCCACGTCGCTTTCACGCAACGTCCAGCCAAAGGATTGCGGGCCCAAACGGCCTGTGAAATCCCCGTCCGAGATAAGACGATAGCGGAGCCTGTCCGCCTGCGGAATCGTGTCCAGCCAAGCGGATCGCGCCTCACCCACTCGGCCGGCGCTGGCCAGCGACTGGATGTAGAGTCCGCGCTCCAACGACCAGTCGGCGCGCGGACGCAGAGCCCGAACCCGATCCAGCAGATCACGGGCCTGTTCGGGACGGAGCGTCGCCGCCTGGCTCTGCGCCGTCTTGATGAATTCTTCGCGCCAGGCAGGCCTGTCCGCGAGGACCTCCGCCACCGCGCGGCGTCCTTCCTGAATCCGCATCGTCTTGACGAGTTCGGGAAGGACCACCCGGCGCACGTCCTCGCTGCTGCGCAGGGTGTAGTCCATTTCGCGGAGCGCATCGGGATATCGCTTTGCGGCACCGTAATATGACATCAGCAGAAGCCTGGTGATGAGCAGGTTGGGCCGACGGCGTCGAGACTCTTCCAAAAGGAGTATGGCGCGCTTCAGGTCTCCATCATCGGCGGCTTTCTTCCCGAACACGAAGAACGGCTCGTAGGCGAGCGGATTGTCGCTCGCTGCCGCTCCGGCCATGGTGGTAAGCCGCTTGGGAACCGGAACGCGGGGATCGGCGATGCGGGGAAGCAGCTGGCGCAGCACGGGAGTATAGTCCTGCGGCGGGAGGCTTGCCGCCGTGGCCGAGCTCAGCCCAATAACAGCTGTTCTGATGATGAGGTAAAGCAAGAGCGGAGACGCCAGTGTAACAAGCACCGCCACGATGAGCCCTTGAGAGGATCCGCGCCGTGCGCGAGCGGATGTAACGATGGAGCTCATCTTGAATGCGCACACTCTTTGTCGATGGGGTTTTTTCCGGTCCCTGGGCGCAAGAACCTGTCTGGCGAACAGGATCAAGCATGGGATGCTGGCCCGGAGCAGCCACCCACTGCCCGGCTGGTCAAGTGCGGACACCGCCCCCTCCCGACCAGGCGCCGCTGCTACACCAATGATCCGATCGAAGGAACCCCGAAACATAGACCTTGATCCGATCAGGCCCTCAGATCCGGAACGTTTGACGCTACTCCCTCAGGCCTCTATTGCCCAGATAGCCCTCGTGGAGCGGCCTTCGGGGCGGCGCAGGCGGCAATTCCACGCATCGGCAGGCGTTAAGTAGGAAGGCTGATCTTGAAGGGCATCATACTTGCGGGAGGCAGCGGCACCCGCCTCTATCCCGCGACATTATGCATCTCGAAGCAGTTGCTCCCGGTCTACGATAAGCCGATGATCTATTATCCGCTCTGCACGCTGATGCTGGCCGGGATCCGAGAGATCCTGATCATCTCGACGCCGCGCGATCTGCCGAGCTTCAGGACGCTGCTCGGCGACGGGGCCGCGTTCGGGATCAGTCTGTCCTACGCGGAGCAGCCGCAGCCCAATGGACTGGCCGAAGCCTTCTTGATCGGCAGGGATTTCGTCGGCCAGGATCCCGTCGCCCTCATTCTTGGCGACAATATCTTCTTCGGAGGCGGGCTCTCCGCTCTGTGCCGGGAAGCAGCGGCCCGTCACAAGGGGGCCACCGTCTTTGCTTACCATGTCGAGGAGCCGCAGCGATACGGCGTGGTGACTTTCAACCCGGAGACGATGCGGGCGACCGACATTACTGAAAAGCCCCTCCATCCGAGCTCGAATTGGGCTGTGACCGGCCTCTACTTTTACGACAATCATGTTCTCGACATCGCCGCGTCAGTGCGTCCCTCGGCCCGCGGCGAGCTTGAGATTACCGACGTGAACCGTGCGTATTTGGAGCTTGGCGAGTTGAATGTGGTCCGGCTCGGGCGCGGCTATGCCTGGCTCGACACGGGAACGCACGACAGCCTTCACGAGGCGTCCTCCTTCGTGCGCACGATCGAGCATCGCCAGGGCATCAAGGTGATGTCCCCGGAGGAGGTCGCATTCGACCTCGGCTATCTCACCACCGATCAGCTTCTCGCGGCCGCCGAACGTCTCGGCAAATCCGACTATGCCGCGTCGCTGAAGCGGAGAGCCGCCGAAGGCCCAGTTGCGGGTCACGAACTGCACGGGCCGGGTCGGTGAGCGAACCGCTCAGCGTCCTGGTGACCGGCGGAGCGGGCTTCATCGGCTCTGCCCTTTGCCGCCATCTGGTCCGGTCCGGCGGCTATCGCGTGATCAACCTCGACAAGCTGACCTACGCGGGAAATCTCGCCTCCCTAGCCGAGCTGGAAGGCTCGCCCTCGTACCGCTTCGTCCGGGGCGATATCGCCGACGGACGGCTCGTCCGATCGCTGCTCGACGAGGAGCGGGTCGACATCGTCATGCACCTTGCGGCCGAGACGCATGTCGACCGGTCCATAGACGGCCCCGCCGACTTCATAGAAACCAATATCGTGGGCACGTTCCGGCTGCTCAACACTGCTTTGGCTTATTGGCGCAGCCTCGATCCGGGCCGCAGGGCGGGCTTCCGCTTCCACCATGTCTCGACGGACGAAGTGTTCGGAGATCTTCCGTTCGACTGCGGGATCTTCACCGAGGAAAGCCCCTACGATCCGTCTTCCCCCTACTCGGCATCCAAGGCAGCCGCCGACCACCTCGTTCGCGCTTGGCACCACACTTACGGCTTGCCCGTCGTGCTTTCGAACTGCTCAAACAATTACGGCCCTTTCCATTTCCCCGAAAAGCTGGTCCCGCTGGTGATCCTCAATGCGCTCGAGGGAAAACCACTGCCGGTCTACGGCAAGGGGGAGAATGTGCGCGACTGGCTGTTCGTCGACGATCACGCCCGTGCCCTGGAGCTGATCGCGACCAGGGGCCGGGTCGGCGAAAGCTACAATGTCGGCGGCCGTGCCGAACGCAGCAACCTCAGCGTAGTCGAGACGATCTGCGACCTTCTCGATGAAAAGCGGCCGTGCGGCGACGGACGGAGCCGGCGCTCGCTCATTGCCTTCGTCGAAGATCGGCCCGGCCACGATCGGCGCTACGCGATCGATCCTCGGAAGGTCGAGCGGGAGCTCGGCTGGACCCAGCAGGAGAGTTTCGAAACTGGGCTTTCGAAGACGATCGACTGGTATCTAGAAAATGAATGGTGGTGGCGTCCCATCCGGGAGCAACGATATGCTGGCGCCCGTCTTGGAACAGGCTGACGAGCCTGGCCCCCGCGGAACGATGCAGATCAATGCGTTCACCCGCCACGGTCGCGAGGCGGCAAGTACCCGCCAGCGGTTGCTGCAGTACATCCCTGCGCTCGAAGCCGCGGGGTTCAGGGTGGACTTCGAGCCGCTGCTCGGCGCCGACTATGTGCGCAGCCTTGTCGATGGCGGCGGCTTCTCGCGGCTGGACGTCGCCAGATCCTATCTCCAGCGGATGCGGGCGCTCCTCTCCGGGCCGGGCGCGGACATCGTCTGGATCTATGCCGAGCTTTTCCCGTATTTGCCGGGTTGGTTCGAACGGCTGGCGCTCAGCAGAAGCCGGGCGGTCGTCTACGATTTCGACGATGCTTTCTTCCGCACATATGAGGCCAGTTCTAACCGGCTGGTTCGGGGGCTGCTTGGCCGCAAGTTCGAGCCTCTGCTGCGGCGCGCTTCGGCTTGCTCCTGTGGCAACGCTTATCTGCTGGACTATGCATCGCGCTTCTGCCGAAGGAGCCTCATACTCCCA
>JALYGI010000300.1 GCA_030777185.1 Pseudomonadota bacterium | reverse complement strand
TGTCGATCTTGGCGCGAATGCGTGCGGCATCCTTCTCCTCCGCGTGGAGGAGCGCGGCCTGCCAGGCGTAACGCGCCTCGTAATGGCGGCCGGCGCTGTAATAAGCATCGCCAAGATGCTCGTTGATTTCGGCGTCGGCCGGCTTTCCCTCGACCGCCCGCTCCAACAGATGGATCGCGTCGCGAAGATTGCCGCGCAGGTAATGCGCCCAGCCGAGCGAGTCGGTAATCTCAGCGCTTTCCGGCTGGCGCTTGCTGGCCTCGGCGATGAGCTTCATGGCTTCATCGACATTCTCGCGACGCTGAAGCTGGGCATAGCCGAGATAGTTGAGCACGAGCGGCTGATCCGGCGCGAGCTTGTAGGCCGTTTCCAAGGCGGCCTTGGCCTCCGGCCACTTCCCTGCCCGCTCAAGCGCACCACCCCGGAGCAGCCACAAGGTCCATTCGGAATTGCCTTTCCCGTCCTTGCGCGCGAGCTCGATCGCCTGCGCGTAAGCAGCGGCGGCCTCATCCAACCGCTCCATTTCGGTGTAGAGGTCCCCGAGCCTCGCCCAGTCGGCCACCGAAGCGGTTCCGGCGCGGCTGGCGGCCTCCGCCTCGGCAAGCGCCATTTGCTTGTCGCCGGCGGCGACCAGCAGTTTAATGCGGCTGTCCTTGACGCTGCCGGCAAAGGGATCGTCGGCACGGACATTGGCGAGCAGCGCGAGCGCTTCGCGATGCTGCCCGCCGGCCGCGAGCAGCTCGCTCGTCACCAGCCAGGTTTCGCTATTCTCGGGCGCAAGGAAGGTTGCCAGGCGCGCATAGCTGAGCGCGAGCGCATCCACGTTCTGGCCGTGAAGGTCGGTCGCGATCCGGATGAGGAACTCGGCGATTCCCGCGGGCGCGCTTGCAATCTCGCCCGGTATGGCCTTGCCGCTCTCGAGCAGCATCCGCGCAGCCATGACCGGCTCGGTTTCGTCCACGAGCAAGGCCGCCGCGCCTTTTCGATCCCCCTTCCTCGCCAGCGTCGCTGCGCCCGCAATACGGAGCCGGCTGCCCCGCATGCCCGCCGCCTCGCTTACCTTGAGCAGCTCCGCCACGCCCTCCTTCCTGCCTCGCGCGATGAGCAGCAGCGGCCGGTGCTCGGCTGAATAGCCGGCGGCAAGCTGGTCCTTCTGCGCGTCGGCAACGATCGCGAGCGGATCCCCCTTGCGCGTGTCGTGCGCGACCCAGGCGCGCAGGACCGGCGTCATGAAGGCGAACACCTTGTCCTGCTGGATCGCATCGATATGAGCACGTGCCTTTTTCCAGTCGCGCGTGCGAAGTGCCTCGCCGAGCAGCAGGAGGCGCGTGTCGGGCGCGAGCAGGCCCTTTTGCTCAAGGATCCGGGCAGCCCTTACCGCCAACTCCCGATCGCCCGCCGCCAGAGCCTGGCTGACCGCGCGCGCGGCGAGGATCTCATTGTCGGGCGCGAGGGCAAGTGCGGCGGCATAGCCTTCTGCCGCAACCCGCGCGGCTCCAATGCTGTCAGCCGCCCTTGCCTTGGCATAGGCGCTGAGGATCGCGCGGTCGTCGACGGTCGCCATGGCCCGCCCCGCCGTGCAGGCGAGGCCAACAACGAGGAGCGCGTGCAGCGATGCCCTACATGTTGGGATAATTGGGTCCTCCTCCGCCCTCGGGCACGACCCACACGATGTTCTGGGTCGGGTCCTTGATGTCGCAGGTCTTGCAGTGGACGCAATTCTGCGCGTTGATCTGCAGCCGCGGCCGTCCGCCTTCCTCGACATATTCGTAAACGCCCGCCGGGCAATAACGCTGCTCCGGCCCGTCATACAGGGGCAGGTTGACCTCGGTCGGAATCGCCGGGTCCTTGAGCGTCAGGTGGACCGGCTGGTCTTCCTCGTGGTTGGTGTTGGAAAGGAAGACCGAAGAGAGCTTGTCGAAGCTGATCACCCCGTCAGGCTTGGGATATTGGATCGGCTTCACCAGATCCTTTCGCCACAAGGTCTCGTTGTCCGGGTGGTGCCTCATGCTGAACGGCAGTCCGATCTTCAGGTAGCGCATCCACATGTCCGTGCCCGCCATCAGGGTGCCGAGCGTGCCGCCGAATTTCGCAACCATCGGCTCGACATTCCGCACCATCCGCAATTCGTCTCCGACCCAACTGGCATGGAGCGCCTCGTCATAGTCGTCGAGCGCGTCCCCGCTCCGGTCGGAGGCAATCGCCTCGAAAGCCGCTTCGGCTGCCAGCATACCGGACTTCATCGCCGTGTGGCTGCCCTTGATCCGCGGCACGTTGACGAAGCCAGCCGAGCAGCCGATCAGGACCCCGCCCGGGAAGGCCAGCTTCGGGATGGCCTGGTAGCCGCCCTCGTTGATCGCCCGGGCGCCGTAGCTGACGCGACGCCCGCCGTCCAGCATCTCGCGGATCGCAGGATGCTGCTTGAAACGCTGGAACTCCTCGAAGGGCGACAGATAGGGATTGCGGTAATTCAGCGCCACGACGAAGCCGATCGCGACCTGGTTTTTCTCCTGATGGTAGATGAAGCCGCCACCCCAGGCATCCTCGAGCGGCCACCCCTGAGTGTGGATGACGCGGCCCGGCACATGCTTAGCCGGATCAATGTCCCAAAGCTCTTTGAGGCCAATTCCATAGACTTGCGGCTGGGAGCCCGCATCAAGATCGAAGTTCCGCTTCACCTGTTTGGTAAGGTGCCCCCGCGCACCTTCGGCGAAGAAGGTGTAGCGGCCGTGAAGCTCCATGCCCGGCTGGTAATCGGGCTTGTGCGTGCCGTCGCGGGCGACGCCCATGTCGCCGGTCGCGACGCCCTTCACCGATCCGTCGTCATTGTACAATATCTCGGCCGCCGCGAAGCCCGGGAAGATCTCCACCCCCAGCGCTTCCGCCTGCCCCGCCAACCAGCGGCAGACGTTTCCGAGCGAGGCCGTATAGGTGCCCTTGTTGCTCATGAAGGGCGGCATCATGATGTGCGGCAGTTCGTATTTCTTGGTCTTGGTGAGCACCCAGTGCCGGTTCTCGACCACCGGTACGGTGAGCGGGCTGTCCAGCTCGCGCCAGTTCGGCAGCAGCTCGTCCATCGCACGCGGGTCGATCACCGCCCCCGACAGGATATGCGCGCCGACTTCGGATCCTTTTTCGAGGATGCAAACGGAAAGCTCGCGCCCCCGCTCCTGGGCAAGCTGCTTAAGGCGGATGCTCGCGGCGAGCCCGGCAGGACCGGCGCCGACGATCACCACATCGTAGGGCATCGACTCGCGTTCAGGCATCTAAGCTCTCCGTTTCAGCCGTGCTCGGACTCTTCGTCGCACCCTGGCAACAGCTGGCAGATAAGGGGCGCGATTGCGGTTGACCAGCCCGCCTGCCTCTGACTCAAGCTAGCAGCGTGGAGCGGGGGAACGATCCAATAATACCGGCCGCCGCGGCGAGCGTGCTGCAATGGTGGGCCGATGCGGGCGTCGATACTTTGATCGACGAGGCCCCACGCGACTGGCTGCGCGTGAAGAACAAGGCTCCGCCCGCCTCGCCGGACATCTCCGCCCCGGCTTCCCGCGCTCCCACCCCAGCTTCCGCAGACGCTTTCCCCGGCCAGCTCGAGCTGTTTCGCGGCTATTTGCGCGACGACGAAACGCTCCCCTTCGCCTCCCCCACCTCCAGGCGCGTCTGCCCGGCGGGCGATCCGGCGGCGGGTCTCATGATCATGACGGATATGCCCGCGGCCGACGATTGCGGTACCGGCACCTTGCTCTCTGGAGAGGTGGGCCGCCTGTTCGATCGGATGCTCGCCGCGATCGGCCGCGACCGCAGCTCCATCTATCTCGCCTCCCTTTCCTGCCTGCGCTCGCCCGACGGCCGCTTCACGAGCGGCGCGGCCAAGGATTGCGCCCGGCTGGCGCTCCACCATATCGGCCTCGCCTCCCCAAAAGCCCTGCTCCTGTTCGGCGACGCCTGCGCCAAGGCGCTGCTCGGCCTCCCGATGGCCCAGGCGCGCGGCCGCTGGCACGAGGTCGCAACCCATGCGGGGCCGGTTAGGACAATCGTAACGCTTCCCCCGTCTTATCTGCTCGCTCAGCCCTCGGCCAAGGCGCTCGCCTGGGCCGATCTTCAACTGTTGATGGAGGGCCTCGATCAATGACGCGTTTGCCCAGCCTGTTGCTTGCCGCAGCCGTCGCTCTTCCGCTTGCCCCCGCCGCTGCCGACGTGGGCCCGCCCGGACGCTCGGTGCAGCGCTCCTCCCTGCCGACGGTGCTCAGCGAAACCGAGCGGGCGAATTACCGCGAGATATTCGCCCTCATCCGCGCCGCGGATTGGACCGCCGCGACAGCAAAGCTGGACGCAATGGGCGACGGACCGCTCCATGCCCTCACGCGGGCCGAGCTCTATCTGGCGAAGGGATCGCCCAAGGTCGAGCTCGAGCCGCTGCTGGCGCTGATCATGAAGGCGCCCGACATGCCGCAAGCAGCGCAGCTTGGCCGGCTTGCGATCGCACGCGGCGCAGTGGAGCTGCCCACCGTCACGCAGCCGCAGGAGCTGAAATGGCAGGGCGGGCAACCCCGCCGATCGAAGGTTCGAAGCGTTGGCGGCGATCCCGTCGCCACCGAACTGGAAGTGATCATCCAGCCGCTGATCGTCGCCGATCGGCCGAGCGAGGCCGAAGCCACTCTCATCGAATGGCAGGAACGGCTGACGCCGCAGGCACGCACCGAATATCAGCAGCGGATCGCCTGGTCCTATTATCTTATCGGTCGCGATGCCGATGCGCGGCGGCTTGCCGATCTTGCCCGGGTGGGCGTTGGCGAATGGGCGCTTCAGGGCGAGTGGGTCGCCGGCCTCGCCGCCTGGCGATCGGGCGACTGCAACGCGGCGGCGAGCAGCTTCGCCGCGGTGGGCGCACGGGCGACCGACCCCGAACTCAACGCCGCCGGCCATTATTGGGCGGCCCGCGCGGACATGAAGTGCCGCAAGCCGGAGCGGGTCCAGGCGCGGCTGCGAACCGCAGCGCGGCTGAACGAGACCTTTTATGGGCTGCTCGCGGCAAGCGCGCTCGGCATCAAGAAGCCGATTGCCGATCAGCTCCACAATTTCAGCGACCAGGAATGGCGGAGCATCGCCGACAAGCCGAACGTGAGGGCGGCGATCGCGCTCAACGAAATTGGAGAGCGCCAACTTGCCGACGAGGTGATCAAGCACCAGACCCGGATCGGCACCGCGAGCGATCACAACGCGCTGCTTCACCTCGCGTCCGACCTCAACCTCGCAGGAACCCAGTTCTGGCTCGCGCACAATGCCCCGGCCGGGGCGCGGGTCAATGTTGCGGCACGCTACCCAAATCCGGACTGGCGGCCGCTCCAGGGATGGCGCGTCGACAAAGCCCTGGCTTTTGCGCATGCGCTGCAGGAATCCAACTTCAGGACCCAGGTGGTGAGCCCCGCCGGCGCATCGGGGCTGATGCAGGTCCGCCCGGGCACGGCCGGCGACATGGCCCGGAGCCGCGGCGAGGCATTCGAGCCGAGCCAGCTCAGCGATCCCACCTTCAACCTCGAATATGGCCAGCGCTATCTCGAATATCTGCGTGATTATGGCGGCACCGGAGGGCTGCTGCCAAAGGTGATCGCCGCCTATAATGCCGGTCCCGCCCCCGTGG
>JALYGI010000299.1 GCA_030777185.1 Pseudomonadota bacterium | reverse complement strand
CCGAAAGCTCACCTTCTGTCCTTCCCGCACGCTGATGGGACGAGCAGGTTCAGGCCTTGGCGTCGAACAGGGCGGCGAGCTGCTCGATCATCGTGCCGCCGAGCTGCTCGGCGTCCATGATGGTGACGGCGCGTTCATAATAGCGGGTAACGTCGTGCCCGATGCCTATCGCGACGAGCTCGACCGGCGAGCGGCTCTCGATCCAGCCGATCACCTGCCTCAGATGCCGTTCGAGATAGGTGCCGCTGTTCACCGACAGCGTCGAATCGTCGACCGGCGCGCCGTCCGAGATCACCATCAGGATCCGCCGCTCCTCGGTGCGGGCGATCAGACGGTTGTGAGCCCACAAGAGCGCCTCTCCGTCGATATTCTCCTTGAGCAGCCCCTCCCGCATCATCAAGCCCAGATTCTTTCGCGCCCGCCGCCACGGCTCGTCGGCCTGCTTGTAGACGATGTGGCGAAGGTCATTGAGCCGCCCCGGGTGCGGCGGCCGGCCGTCGCTCAGCCACTTCTCACGCGATTGGCCGCCCTTCCAGGCGCGGGTGGTGAAGCCGAGTATCTCGGTCTTAACGCCGCACCGCTCGAGCGTGCGCGCGAGGATATCGGCCGAGATCGCGGCAATCGAAATCGGGCGGCCCCGCATGGAGCCGGAATTGTCGATAAGCAGAGACACCACGGTGTCGCGGAACTCAGTGTCGCGCTCGATCTTGTAGCTCAAAGACTGCGCCGGATTGACGATCACCCGCGCCAGCCGGGCCGCATCCAACAGCCCTTCTTCCTGGTCGAAGTCCCAGCTCCGGCTCTGCTGCGCCATCAGCCGCCGCTGCAGCCGGTTGGCAAGCTTGGTGACCGCACCTTGGAGGTGCGTCAGCTGCTGGTCGAGATACATTCTGAGGCGCCCAAGCTCCTCCGGGTCGCACAGCTCGGTCGCTTCGACAACTTCGTCGAACCGAGTGGTGAACACCCGATAATCGAAGAGCGGCGGGAGGTCCGACAGCGGGCGGTTGGGCCGGACGGGGAGCATCCCCTCCTCCCCTTCCTCGCCGAAACCCTCCTGCCCTTCCGCCATTTCCTGATCGGTGAAGTCGCCCTCGCCCTCCTCGTCGGAGGTGTCGCCCTGCTCGACGCGGATGTCGGCCTCGCCCTCGCCGCCGCCTTCGTCCTCACTCTCCTCGTCGCCGCTGTCGCCTTCGTCCCGCTCCTCTCCCTCGGATTCGTCTCCCTGCTCCAATTCCTCATCGGGCTTGAGATCCGCTTCAACCAGATCGAGATCCTGAAGGACCTTGTTGGCGAGCGCGGCGAAGGCGGCCTGATCGTCCAGCGCCAGCCCGAGCGCATCGAGATCGGCGCCGGCTTTTTCCTCGATCCAGTCGGAGACGAGCTTCAGACCCTGACGCGCGGCCTCGGGCGGCGCTTCGCCGGTCAGCCGCTCGCGCACCATCAGCGAGATTGCGGTCGAGAGCGGCACTTCCGCTTTGTTGCGGGCGCGGGTGATCGGATCCGTGCGCATCCGCATCTCGGTGAGCCGGCCGAGATTGGCGCGGATGCCTTCCATCGAGCGCGCGCCGAGCGCCTCGACCCGGGCCTGCTCGGCGGCGTTGAATACCGCCCGGGCCACCTCGTCGATGGGCACGTTGCGCGAATGAAGCCCTGCATCGTGATGCCTGAGTTTCAAAGCGGCCGCGTCGGCGAAACCCCTCGCCTCGGCCACTTCACGCTCGGGAAGCGTACGGCCCGGCATCGGCACCTTGATCGTCTTGCCCTGCACGGACGGCGCTTCGGCGGAAAAGCCAAGCTCCACCTCCGGCTCCCGCGCGATTGCCCGGGAGGCGCCGGTCAGGACCTGACGAAAGGATTCGAGCGGATTGTCGTTCTGCGGCATCGTCTCCGCGATCAGGCCTTCCCCACCACGCTTTCCGGCAGGTCCTTGCCGAACACGCGCTGATAATATTCGGCGACCAGCGGCCGCTCGGCCTCGTCGCATTTGTTGAGAAAGGTCAAACGAAAGGCGAAGCCGACATCGCCGAAAATGAGCGCGTTCTGTGCCCAGCTGATCACCGCGCGCGGGCTCATCACCGTTGAAATGTCCCCGTTCATGAAGCCTTGGCGGGTGAGTTCAGCCACCTTGATCATCCGTTCCACTTCCTGGCGACCGCCGACATGATCATACTCGCCCGATTTGGCGAGCACGATCCGCGCCTCGGTTTCGGCGGGCAGATAATTGAGCGTGACCACGATGTTCCAGCGGTCCATCTGGCCCTGGTTGATCTGCTGCGTGCCGTGATAAAGGCCCGTCGTGTCGCCGAGGCCGACGGTGTTCGTGGTGGCGAACAGCCGGAACCAGGGATTCGGCCGGATCACCCGGTTCTGATCGAGCAAGGTGAGCTTGCCCTCGGTCTCGAGCACGCGCTGGATGACGAACATCACATCGGGCCGGCCGGCATCATATTCGTCGAAAACAAGCGCGGTCGGGGTCTGCAGCGCCCAGGGCAGGAGCCCTTCGCGGAATTCCGTCACCTGCTGGCCTTCGCGCAGCACGATCGCGTCGCGTCCCACCAGGTCGATGCGGCTGATATGCGCGTCGAGGTTGATACGGATGAGCGGCCAGTTGAGGCGCGCCGCCACCTGCTCGATATGAGTGGACTTGCCGGTGCCGTGATAGCCTTGCACCATCACGCGCCGGTTCTTGCCGAAGCCCGCACAGATCGCCAGCGTCACGTCCGGATCGAAGACATAGGTGGGATCGAGGTCCGGCACCCGCTCGTCCGCTTCCGAAAAAGCCGGCACCTCCATGTCGCTGTCGACGTCGAACAGATCGCGCACCTTCACGATCTTGTCGGGCGCTGCCATCAGGGTGGTGGCGCGGCTGTCGGGTTTCACATTGGCGAGATCGGCCATCTTCTCAAACTCTCAAGGATTCACGCAAAGGCGGGGCGGGACTT
>JALYGI010000298.1 GCA_030777185.1 Pseudomonadota bacterium | reverse complement strand
AGTGGAACAGCCTGTGGCCCCGCATCTGCGCTCCGAGCATGATCGCGAAGGTCGAATCACCCGCGATGTTGATGCTCTCGATCGGGTCCATTTGAACGGCAACTCTGAGTGTCATTCGTGCCTCCGTCGGCGGCGCTTAGGCGAGGCAGAGCGGCCTGTCACCCATGCCAGACGTTCGGCAGGTGCCGCGGGAGCCGCCCGGGCACGATGAAGATGGCATCGATCCTGATATCGTCTCCGGGTGTTGCGAAACGGGGCGCCAGCGCCTCGGCCGCGGCGGCAACGCGGCGCAGACGGACATGATCGAGCGACCGGTTCGCTTCATCGGCCGTCGCTCTGGCTTTCACCTCGACGAAAGCCACAAGGCGGCCGCGCTTTGCGACGAGATCGACCTCGCCCAAAGGCGTTCGCGCGCGCCGCGCAAGAATCCTCCAGCCGTGGAGGCGCAGCCACCAGGAGGCGATGATCTCGGCCCGCCGCCCGCCGCGCTCCGCCCGCTGGCGCTTCATCTGAGCGCAAGCGCGCGTTCGTAGACCTCGCGGCGGGGGAGCCCCAGCGATTGCGCGACCTCCGCCGCGGCGCGAGAGGTGGAGAGCCGCGTCATCGCCTCGCGCAGCGCCGCGTCCACCTCTGCTTCGGCGGGTGCTTCGGCTTCGCCCGGAGGGCCGATGACGATCACGATCTCGCCCTTCGGAGGCGCATCGGCGTAGCGGTCCGCAAGCTCTCGAAGTGTGCCGGTCACCGTCTCCTCGAACTTTTTACTGATTTCCCGCACCACCGCCGCGTCACGATCGCCCAGCCCATCCCGAAGCGCGGCCAAGGCCGCTCCGAGGCGGGGGCCGCTCTCGTAGAGGATGAGGCTCGCCTTGATCGTGGCGACCTCCGCGATCGCCGAAGCGCGGGCGCCGCTTTTGGCGGGCAGGAAGCCGAGGAAGAGGAAACGGTCGGTGGGAAGGCCGGCAAGCGTCAGCGCGGCGATGGCGGCGCAGGGGCCGGCAATTGTATGCACCGCACGCCCGGCCGCGCGCGCGTCGCGGACGAGCTTGTAGCCCGGATCCGAGATGAGCGGCGTTCCGGCGTCCGAAACCAAGGCCACGGCCTTTTCAGCCATTTGCGCAATCAGCTCCGGCCGCACGCGATCCGCATTGTGATCATGGTAGGGGGTCATCGGGCGCTTGACTCCAATGTGGCTGAGGAGCTTTGCAGTGACTCGGCTGTCCTCCACCGCGATCAGATCCGCCGCCGAAAGCACGGCGGCCGCATGCGGGCTCAGATCGGAAAGATTGCCGATCGGAGTTGCGACAATATAGAGGCCGGGGGCCAGTCGTTCGCTCATGGGATAAGGTCATGGCAGAGCATTTGCACCAGCCGCAAGCGCGGCGCTCCTTCCTGAAGCTCGCGGGCGGAGCGGCAATTGCCGCGGCCCTGACGGGCTGCCAAATCATTCCGACCGGAACTCAACGTGCCGAGCGGCTGCCGCCGTCCGAGCCGGTCATGGAAGAACCCATCCAGACCCCCACCGCCGAAACACGTCACCGGGTCGCACTGCTGGTGCCGCTGAGCGGACCGAATGCCGGTGTCGGCGCCTCGATCTCGAATGCGGCCAATCTCGCCATCGTCGATACCAGGAGCACAGATGTCCAGCTGAGCGTCTACGACACCGGCAAGGGCGCCGCCGCTGCTGCGCAGCAGGCGCTGGCCGAGGGAAATCGCCTGTTCCTTGGGCCGCTACTCGCGGAGGACACCCGCGCCGTCGCGCCGATCGCGAGGCGCGCCGGGGTGCCCGTCGTCTCCTTTTCGAACGACATCAGCGTTGCGGGCAGCGGCGTCTACATCATGGGTTTCAACCCCGGGCAGTCGATCGAGCGGGTGGTGAGCTATGCGCGGGCTCAAGGCCTCCAGCGCTTCGCGGGCCTCATTCCGGAAGGGGATTATGGCGGCCGCTCCTATGAAGCGCTGATGCGTGCTGTACAGCGGTCGGGCGGCCGGCTGGTCGGATCCCAGACGTTCGGGCGCGATCCGCAATCTTTGCGGTCGGCCGTGATCCGACTCAACGCGGAGGCGCCCTATGATGCGGTGCTGATCGCCGACAACGGCAGGATCGGCATCTCGGCGGCGGCAACGATCCGGACCGGTCCATCGCGCCAGGCGCGCATTCTCGGCACTGAGCTTTGGCGATCCGAGACTGCGCTCACGGCGTCGCCTACCATGCGGGGCGCCTGGTTCGCGAGCGCCCCCGAGGCGATGTTCAATCAGCTCAAGACCCGTTACCGCACCCGCTACGGGAAGACGCCCTATCGGCTCGGGAGCCTCGGCTACGACGCGGTGCTGCTGACGGTCCGGATCGCGCGAGGCTGGCGGCCTGGCCGGCCCTTCCCCGAAGCCGAGCTCCTCAACCAGGAAGGCTTCAGCGGCGTCGACGGCGCCTTCCGCTTCGGCCGAGACGGCATCGCCGAGCGGCAGCTGGAGGTGGTGCAGGTCAATCCCGGCGGTTTCACCACGGTCTCGCCGGCGGCGACGGGGTTTGGGCGCTAAGGACCCTAACCTTCGACGATCTCCGCAAGAATGGCGTCGAGGAGGAGCATTCCCGCCGGCGTGACGCAGAGGCGGTTGGCGTCGCTGACTAAGAGCCCTTGCGCGGCAAGACGCGCGACTGCGCCCCGATTGACGAGAAATTGAGGCTCGGTTGCCGCCGTTTCGGCAATTTGAGCAAGATCGACGCCCTCGCGGAGCCTCAAGCCCATCAGCAGCGCTTCGACGCCCCGGTCGGCCGGGCTGATCAGGCTTTCCTCGGCGATGCCGTGGCCGTTGCGGGCGAGGGCGGCGAGCCAGTTTTCGGGCTTTTTGTGGCGTTGGGTGACGGCGCCGCGGCGGCGGCCGTGCGCGCCGGGGCCGACGCCGAGATAGGGCTGGTAACGCCAATAAGCGAGATTGTGCCGGCTCTCCTCGCCGGGCCGGGCATGGTTTGAAATCTCATAGGCCGGAAGTCCCGCCGCCTCGGTTATCACCTGCGTGATCTCGTAGAGACACGCTGCGTGATCGGGATCGGTCTGGGCAAGCTCTCCCTTGGCTGCGAGCGCAGCGAACCGGGTCCCGGGCTCGATGGTCAGCTGGTAAAGCGACAAATGGCCGGTTCCCAAGGAGAGGGCGCGGGCAAGCTCTTGCCCCCAATCCACTTCGCTTTGCCCGGGGAGCGCGTAGATGAGGTCGAAGCTCACCCGGTCGAAGCTGCGCCGAGCCGTTTCGAGCGCCCTCAGTCCTTCCCGTGCGTCATGTGCCCGGCCAAGGAAGCGAAGCGCCCGGTCGTCGAGAG
>JALYGI010000297.1 GCA_030777185.1 Pseudomonadota bacterium | reverse complement strand
CTCAAAATGCCGTTTGAAGAAATCGGCGGCGAGCTCCGGCGCTCCATTGGTGGCGATCGCATTCGTCGCCTCGCAGGCGGGCCGCCATTGATCCGGAGTCGTAAGGCCGCTGGCATCAGTTCGCTTGATGAGGGACGGACAGCTGATCTTGAAGGCTTGATAGGCCCTCTGCGCCGCAGCGGGATCCAATGCCGCAAGTTCTGGCCCCGCCCGAACGCCCGCCTCCAGCGCGGTCTGCGGCTTTGGAGGCTCGGCCACTGGTGTCGGAGGCGCAGACGTCGACGTGGGCGGAATGACGGTGCGCGCGCAGCTGCCGAGAAGCAGCGCAGTGGCGAGCAGCAGGCCTGTTCCAGGCTGAAGGTTTCTGAAGTGCAGCTTCATCGAAGCGGAAAACCTTCCGGGCACGCGGTGGAGGCTAAACTGGATGCGGCGCTTGTTGGCGCGCGAATGAAGACGGGTCACCCGCCTGGGATAACCTCAACTTGGTCCTATAGGAAAGGAATTGCGTCGATCGCCGACAGTCGCCGCAAATCAAGAGGCGACACGGGCTTTGCTCGATCCGGGCACAGCCCAGCCGAAGACCCAGACCTGGTTCAGGCTTCGTCGGTGTCCACGAGGAGGCAGTTGGGATCCGAGCTGCCGAGCGTGCGGCGGAACGTCCATATGTCGTGAGTGACGATCGCGTCGGTGAGCGAGCCCGCCACGACTTCGCCGGCCTCGTTGCGAGTGACGGCCGCGATGTCGGCGTCGAAGCGAACGCTGATGCTGGCTTCGCGTCCCACAAGCTCCGCCTCCTCGATCACGGCGCGCTCGATTGCGATGAGGCGATTATCGAGCTTGTGCCCGGCGGCGTTGCGATCGGCGATCGCCTGTTCGAAGGCGGCAAGGACTTCATCGCCGACAAAATTGGAAAGCTCGTCCCGATCGCCCCGCCAATAGGCTTCCAGGATCATCCGGTAAGCCGCCTGAGCGCCCTCCAGGAAGCGGGAAACGTCGAAGCTCGGATCGGCGGAAATGATCGCGCGTATGCCGGTCGCAGCCTTGTCCGCATAGGCTAGACCGCTGTACTCGGTGCGCTCCGGAGTGACATCGGTCATCGCCGGCACGGGTTCGGCGCCCGGCACGGCCTCGGGGCGGGTGACGGGCTGCTGCTCGTGGCCTGTGCGCCGCCCCAGCACGCTGTAAAGCCGGAGGCCAACGAAAAGGGCCACCATCGCCAGCAGAACAATCTCGACCGTCACGCACACTTCTCCACCGGTAGAACACCCTACATAGGCGCGAAGGGGCCATGATTCAAATGGCGAGTCGCAGAGCCGTGCCCCGTTCAGGATGTTGCGAAGCCACAACGCTCCTGCTACCCGCCCGGCTGCATGGTGAAGGCCGATTTGGCCCAAGCTCTCCCAGAACGAGAAGGCAAGCGGAAAATGGCCGAAGAAGAAGGCTTTGCGGGCACCAGCGATCAGCCCCTGAATGGCGAGGACACGGCGCCGCAGGTCGGCATGATCTCCCAATATGTGAAGGATCTTTCGTTCGAGAATCCGAACGCACCTGCCGTCTATCAATGGCAGAGCCAGCCGCAGATCGAGGTGCAGTTCAATATCGGCACCAACCAGCTCGCCGAGGACGTGTTCGAAGTGGCGCTGAAGATCGAGGTGATTGTGCGCGCGGACTCGAATACCGCCTTCGCGGTCGACCTTCTTTATGCCGGCCTGTTCGCGATGCGGAACCTGCCGGCCGAGCAGCTCCAGCCTTTCCTCCTGGCGGAAGGCCCCCGCCTCCTCTTCCCCTTTGCCCGGCGCGTGGTGTCGGACGCGATCCGCGACGGCGGCTTTCCGCCGCTGCTTCTCGATCCGATCGATTTCGGGCAGCTCTACATGGAACGCGCGGCGCAGATGCAGGCCGAAGCGACCGGTGCGCAGGCCTCGCTGGAGACCGGCGACGCCTGATCCCCAGCCTCTGACGGTCAGAGAAAAGCGATGAACCTCATCAAGGCGGTCGGAACGATCGGCGGGCTCACGATGGTCAGCCGCGTGCTCGGCTTTGCGCGCGACATGATCGGCAGCCGGATCCTCGGCGCGAGCCATGCCAACGACGCCTTCAACGTCGCCTTCACTTTACCCAACATCTTCCGGCGCCTGTTCGCCGAGGGGGCCTTCGCGTCCGGCTTCGTGCCGCTGTTCAGCCGAAGATTGTCCTCGGGCGGAGTCGAGGACGCGCAGCGTTTCTCAAACGAGATCCTTGCCGTCTTCATGCCGACGCTGCTGGTGATCACCGCCCTCTTCGAGATCATCATGCCGGCCTTCCTTTGGCTGATCGTCTCCGATTATGCCGAGGTGCCGGGGAAGTTCGAGCTCGCCGTGGAGCTCACGCGCTGGACCTTCCCCTATCTCTTATTCATCAGCCTCGTCGCGTTCCTGTCGGGAGTGCTGAATTCGCTCACCCGCTTCGCGATCGCCGCCTTCGCCCCGGCCCTTCTCAACGTCGTGCTGATCCTGGCGCTTCTCGTCTCACCCGGCGGCGAGACGCCGCAAGAGCTGGCGACGACGGTGCGATATATGGCGATCGCCGTCCTCCTCGGCGGCATCGTGCAGTTCGCCCTTTGCTGGGTCGCGGTGCGGCGCGCCGGCATCCGGCTCCACTTCGGCCGGCCGCGCCTCACCCCGGCGGTCAGGGAGCTCGTCATCCTGATCCTGCCGGCGACGGTCGCGGCGGGCGTCTACCAGATCAGCCAGCTCTTCTACACCTTCTTCGCCTCCCGCCTCGGCGAAGGCGCGCTCACCAACCTCTTCTATGCCGACCGCCTGAACCAGTTGCCGCTGTCGATCATCGGCACCGCGCTCGGCACGGCGATCCTCCCGTCGATAAGCCGCGCGATCGAACGGCGTGAGGACGAGCGGGCGGCGGACATCCAGGCGCGCGCCTTCGATCTCGCCATGCTGCTGACGCTGCCGGCGACGTTGGCGCTGTCGGTGACGGCCTTCCCGATCATCGCGGCCCTGTTCCAGGGCGGCAATTATTCAGTCGAAGACGCCGCCATTACCGGCCGGGTGCTCGCGATCCTGGTTCTGGGCCTGCCCGCCTACGTGCTGGTGAAAGTGCTGACGCCCGGCTTCTATGCCCGCCGGGACGTGAAGACGCCGGTCTACATCGCAATGGCGATCCTTGCCGGCAGCGTCGTCGCCAACTTCCTGCTGATCCCCTTCCTCGGGATTTACGCACTTCCAACTGTCACCTCAGCCGCAGCCTGGCTGAATTT
>JALYGI010000296.1 GCA_030777185.1 Pseudomonadota bacterium | reverse complement strand
GCCCAGCAGCGCGTCTCCTTGGTTGATCAGGTTCAAGGCGGTGCCGACGATCAGGGCCACGACGAGCGATCGCCGGATGCTGGGATATGCAAAGGTTTGCTTCAGCGCTTCGGTTGGAGACATCCGGCCCTGCTGCCATGCCAATCTGCAGCGGTCACGCTGAATGTCCGCTTTCCACCCATTGCGGACATCAGCCAAGGGAGCTGACCAGTGGGCGGGGAGCCCCCGGCTTGAATCCTGGCCCGGAGCGCGGAGGCTCGAAAGCTACCGGCGGGAAGGGCGAAGCCGCACTTCGGCCGCCCTTCGCTCCACATTTCACTTGGTGCGCGCCTGCGTCATTCTCCGCCCGTCTCCTCGGATCACGTCAAGCGAGGCGGCGCCGCCATCGGCCACGGCGAACTCCAGTCGGGTTCCCAGGTCGGCCTCTATGACGAAGAGGTTAGCTCCGAGCGACAGAAGCTTTGCCTTCGGTCCGCCAGCGCGCTGCGAGTGAAGCACGCCTCCTTCCAGGCTGATGGTGCGGTCGCCGAACGCGCCGGCATAGGCGGCGAGCGGCAGGTCCGGGCTCTTCGGTTCGAGACGCGCGGCGAGCACGGTGGCCATCGCCTCCATGCGGCTCTTTTCCGGCGGAGGTGCGGCGGCGGCGAGCTTGCGAAGCGCGTGAAGATGCGCGGCGTCAAGCGCACTGTGGGCGTCGGTGGTGATGGTCGGCTTGATGCCCGTGCCCTCCCAATTGCCGCCGGTCGAGGCAAGTACCGCCTTTCCAACCGACACGCTCAGCATGAACTGCCCACGGATCGGGAAGAAGCTGTTGCGGTAAGCCGCGCCCGCCGTTGTTTCGCCGACAATCTCGCCAAGCCGGTAGCCGCCGACGTGGCCGGCAAAATCCTCCGCAGCGGATATGCTGATGCGGCTCGTCAGCACGTAGAGCGGCTTTCCGACCATGCGGCCGGCGGGAAGCTTCGTCAGCGCCACCTGCCGGTCCGGCGCCTTGCCACCGCCCATGTAGAAGGTCGTGAGCGGTGTGCCCGGCTCGACGAAGTGGCTGATGAGATACTGGATCGCTTTCGGGCTTCCACCGCCATTGTAGCGAAGATCGATGATCGCAGCGTCGCCCTCCTTGAGGAAGTTCATGGCCGTGTCAAAAGCGGCCGCGCTCTTCTCGCCGGTCCACACGAACCCTTCGAGATTGGCGTAGCGGACGTTGCCGTCCAGCACCCGCATCTCGGTGAAGCCGTGGTTGCGGAGCTGTGCCATCCGTTCCCACTGCGGCCCCTCCGCCACTTCATCTCCGATCGGCCCCTTGAGCATGGAAGCTCGCACCGGATCGAACTGGATCGAAAGATGCTTGTCATTGGCGGCGCTCATCAGGTCCGCATTGATCCGCTCGGCAAGCTGTCGCGGATCGGCAACCTCGTAGCGGCCGGTTGCAACACCCTTGGCCAGGATGGCGTCCACGGCTTCGAGCTTGTCGGTAACGACGTAATTCTCGCGGATCGCGCGGCGCGCCTCCTCCTCCACTGCCCGTCCATCGATCGGCGCCGGCTGCGCAGCCGTGGCGGGTTCTTCCGCCTTCCCCGCAGTCGCTGCGCCCGCCAGCGTCACGGCCGCAGCCGCCATCAACCGTGCCATTTGCTTCCTCCTCCGTCCCATATCTTACCCCTTTGCTATCGCGGCCCGCTGCCGCACATGGTCCGCCCCCGGCCCGTCCGGCGGCATGCGCCGATCATCTGCAGGGGCCGTGTCAGTTGGGAAAATGGCGCTTTTCTCGGGATCATTCAGTCCGACGGCTGCCCACGCGGAGCTGAGCCTGGTGATTTCCACCAACAATTGGCGTGCTTCGACACCGAGCCAATCAGATCGCTTCCGCTAAACCTGCGGGCAGTTAAGCTAGCGAATGTGGTTCTTCGCTTCAGGAGCGCCTGCTCGGAGCAGTTGATCATGCACGGCAGCGGCGCATTACACCGTCGGTGCATGGCCGAGCCGAGCCAGCTGCCGCTCGCGATTCTAGACCGCGGCCGTGATGGAGTGGACGCTCTCGTTCATCGTGGGTCCGGAGCTGCGACATCGCCTCTCAACGCGCTCAGTTCC
>JALYGI010000295.1 GCA_030777185.1 Pseudomonadota bacterium | reverse complement strand
GCCTTGATGCCGCCCGCATAGCCGGTGTGCTTGTAATAGACCTTGTCGGCGAGCTTCTTGCCTGTGAAGCGCACCTTGTCGGCGTTGATGACGACGACATGGTCGCCCATGTCGACATGCGGCGTGTAGCTCGGCTTGTGCTTGCCGCGCAGCAGGTTGGCGATAATCGTGGCGAGACGCCCGACCACCAGTCCGTCGGCATCGATCAGATGCCATTTCTTCTCCACCTCGGCCGGCTTGGCCGACTTGGTGGTCTTCATCAGCGCCTTCATGGCCCAGACTCCCTAGAGGGAATTCCTTTCGCTGAAAGGAATTCCTCTTGTGAAAATAAAACGGCGCCGCTCATGAGGAGCGGCGCTGCTGGACGGCCAAATGCCATTGAGGCCGCGGAAAGTCAAGAAAAGCAACGGTTCCGAAGAAGGTATTATAATACCCCACCGCCTTTTCTGCTGTGGCTGCGGCGTCAGGCGGCCCCGCCCTCCTTGACGATCCATTCGGCGTAAGCGGGAAGACTCCGCTCGATCGGCCAGATGACGGCCGCCGGCACATCGTAGCTGTGGAGCTCGGCGATCCGCTCAGCGCCGGCTCCGCATGGCGGCCGAAATGTGGTTGCCGTCGCCAGACGCAGCATCCCACCGGCTGCGGGATGTTGCTGCGCCACGCGTCTCAAGCGCCTGCGTGCATGGCCGATGTTTTGCCGACACTTCGGAAGGTGAAGCCTCGGTGGCAAGAATCTCCATTCTAAAGCCGCGGGATGTTCCACGGGGCTGGGTTTCCAAGGTGGCGGTTGTGCCCAGCGCCAAAATCAGTCTTGGAGCGGCCACTTGCCGCCAGCCGCTCCCTTCACGGAAGAAAACTTCCGCGGCCAGCCTTACCTTGCTGATCTCAGACTGTTCTTCAACTCGGGCCGCTACCAGGCGAATGGAGTAGCCGCCTTCCCGCTCGACCGAAAAGGTAGCCGGGCTCGCATCCGCGACCTTGATCCTCGGCTGGCCTACCAGTCGATCGCCATCGAACAAGCTGATCTGGAGCTGATAATGACGTAGTGTGGTTTGATCCGTCTGAAGCGCACCCGCTGTAAGCGGTGTCACCAGAAGGGCGAGCAATGAAACCAGCTTCAGGAACCATGTAAGCTTCATAACACCCTCCAGAACGTCATCATTTCCGAAACCTCGCCGAACAACCAAGGCAGCTACAAAGTGCCGGATGCTTTGTCCGGGACTTCGGCGGCCACCCATCGTGCATAGTCGCCGAGGGCGTCCGCGATCGGCCAGATGACGGCCGCCGGCACGTCGTAGCTGTGGAGCTCGGCGATCCGCTTCAGCGCCAGCTCCGCCTGGTCGGCCGCCACCTTGAAGATCGCGGCAACCTCGCTGGCTTCCTCGATCCTGCCCTGCCAGCGATAGATGGAATGGCATTGCCCGAGGATGTTGACGCAGGCGGCGAGGCGCTCCTCGACCAGCACTCGGCCGATGCGGCGCGCTTCCTCGTCGCTCGCGAAGGTCGCGTAGATGCTCGCAATGCCGCTCACGCCCTTGCTCCCACGGCAGGGGGTCGTCCGAGCGCGTGCGCGGCGACGACGAACGTGGCCAGCAGCACGGCCGCCATTGCCTGGTGCGCGACCGCGATCCACAGCTCGACGCCGCTCAAGAGAGTGGCGATGCCGAGCAGGATCTGAACCGTTACTGCGACGACCACCGCAATCGCCGGGCCGAAGGCGCCGCGGCTCCAGGCAAGAACCGCGAGCGCACTTGCCGCGGCCGCCACCCCCCAGGCCAACCAGCGATGGACGAACTGCACCACCACTGGATTGTCGACGAAGTTCGCGATGAAAGGCTCGAGCATCGGCGCGCCGGAGGGAAACCATTCATCGCCCATTCTCGGCCAGCTGTTGAAGGCATAGCCGGCATCGAGCCCGGCGACATAGGCGCCGAACATCAGCTGGAGCCCCAGGAGGGAAAAGGCCCAGGCGCCGCTCACCGGCAGCTTGGCCGGCCTGGAGCCGGGACCCCGAAGATCGAGCGCCGTCCAGATGAGGAGGCCGAAGATGAACAAGGCAAGAAGGAGATGGACGGCAAGCCGGATATGGCTGACCTCGGGCCGATCGACCAGCCCGGAGGCTACCATCCACCAGCCGATCACGCCCTGCAGGCCGCCAAGAACGAGCAGGGTCGTCAGCCGCCAGCCGTAGCGGACGGGGATCGCCCGCTTCAGCGCGAACCAAAGAAGAGGAAGAGCGAAAGCGAGGCCGATGAAGCGCCCGAGCAGCCGGTGGACATATTCCCAGAAATAAATGTCCTTGAACTCGGCCAGCGACATGCCGCGATTGATCTTCTGATATTCGGGCGTCGCGCGATAGGCGTCGAACTCCGCCTGCCAGGCTTCCTCCGTCATGGGCGGGATCGCCCCGGAAATCGGCTCCCACCGCACCATCGACAGGCCCGATTCGGTGAGCCGGGTAATGCCTCCCACCACCACCATCACGAAAACCAATGCAGCCACAGTGAGCAGCCAATTGGAAATTGCCAGTGGACGGGGAGACGCTGCCCTCGACCCGGGCACGATTGGTTCAGCCTGTGTCGCCATTGCGGCGATATGGCCTCGCGCCCAGTGAATTTCCATCTGGTTTGAACCGCCATCC
>JALYGI010000294.1 GCA_030777185.1 Pseudomonadota bacterium | reverse complement strand
ATCCCTCGCCTTGGCCAGCGGGATGCCGGCGAGGTTCTGCGTCCGTTTGATGTGCCTCACCCGGAACGAGGCGAAGTGGCGAGCCTCTTCCTCGAAAGCCTCGAGGCAGCGGCGAAGTTCCGGCTTTTGGCATTTCGACACGCCCCTGGCCTGGTTGATCACCGCCGCGGAATCGCCCAGCGCCTCCACCACCGTCGCGCCGAGGGCCTTCGCCACCTGCAACGCATCCAGCAGGGCCAGCCATTCGGCCTGCTCACTTGACCCGTGGCCCAGGCCCTTTCTGTGGTGGTGGAGAATGCCGCGGGCGACGACGGCGGTCTCCATCTCGCCGGGGATTGGGTCGACAACCGCCATCGAAAAAAACTTTCACGGCGCCCTTCATGCTGCGGCTTTCCGGAACAGTCAGGCCGACAGCAGCCTCATCGCTGCGAAGACGCAGTCAGCGCAAGGACTTCGGCGAACCACAGCAAGGCGGCTAGGCCAAGCCCGAAGACGGACGCTTTGAAAGCTCCCATTCGATCCTTGACCCGGTTAGCTCGTGGACGAGAGCTTCGAGCCGGTGTTTGAGATCGGCTGCCAAGAAGGGTTTGGTGATGATGCTGTTCGCCCCAAGCTCTCCCGCTCTCTCGATAACCCTATCGTTGGCAACGCCGCTCAGCATCACAAAGGCAGTTTTTGCCAGAGCGGGTTCTTCACGAACCGCCTTGAGGAACTGGAGACCGTGCATGTTGGGCATGTCGTAGTCGGAGACGATGACATCCGGCCTCTGGGACCGTGCCAGTTCGAGGCCCTCCGATCCGTCCTTCGCTGTGTAGATCTGGGAGAAGCCCATTCGCTCGAGTGTGCGGCGCATCAACGTGCGCATCCCCTCGTCGTCATCGACGATCATCACCCTCAAGGCTGATGCTGCAACCATTGCCGTCTATTCTCCTTCCGGTCCGCGCGAGCGGCCCCTCAGGCTCCAATTAGTCTGTCTCGCCTTCTATTTGGTTACCTCAACGTCGCGCAGAGCCGCGAGGCGAACGGCGGCATGGGCGAAAGCAGTTATACGGGATCAGGTCACCACAATGGGTGGAGATGGAAGCTACACTTAAGATCGTTTCACGCTGATCCCGCTCACGGTCGAGAGGCTGATCCACGTCTCGCCGGACGTTCGCCGCTCCGCTGTGCCGGCTTAGCGAGCGCCTCGCACAAGGTGTCGGTTGCCAGCGCGATGCGCGATTCGGCCGTGGCGCGGTTGCGGGCGCTGTTCTCGACGCCGCGCGTTTCGGTGTTGAACGCGAGCAGGCTGCCGGCGTGCTGGTCGGGACACAGGCTGAGATAGGCGCGGAAGCCGTTCTGATCGCCGTTGTGACCGACGAAGCGCACCACCGGGCCCTGATCGATGAAGAAAGCCAGGCCGCTTTGCGTCGTCGTCGCCATCCGGCCTTGGGTGAAGTCTTCGCCGGCCCCGATTTGGGGTCGCCACATCTCCTCGAGCGAGGATCGCTTCAGGACCAGGTCGTACTCTGGCCGGCGCTCCGGATCGCCGAGCAGGAATGCGACGTACTTCGCCATGTCCGGCATCGGCGCATTGAGCCCGCTGTTGGAGACGGTCACGCCCGTATCCACATCGAACGGAGCAGCGACGCGCTTCCCCTCGCGGATATAGTAGCTGCGCGAGCGGTGCCGCAGGAGATGCGGCGGCGTCCGGTCGAAATAGCTCGCATGCATGCCGAGCGGCTTCAG
This sequence comes from Pseudomonadota bacterium, assembly GCA_030777185.1. Taxonomy (GTDB): domain Bacteria; phylum Pseudomonadota; class Alphaproteobacteria; order Sphingomonadales; family Sphingomonadaceae; genus Allosphingosinicella. The sequence continues at coordinate 2,302 of JALYGI010000294.1, read as the reverse complement.
GATGTTCTTGTCCACATAGACTTCGAAATCCTCGCCCGAGAGCCGCTCGATCACCTGACCGAGATAAACGATCCCGGGATTGGAGTAGCTGAAGCGGGCGCCGGGCCGGAACTGGACTGCCGTGTAGGGAAGCATCGCCTCGAGCTGCGCCCAGCTCTTCGGCTCGAACGGCTGCCACTGATGCTCGCGCCATGGCCATGTGCCCGCTCGAAAGCCGGCGCTGTGGCTCATGAGCTGCCGCAAAGTGATCGCGCCCGTGTCGCCGAAGGGATTATGCACCTTGGCGAGCTCGGGCACGTAGCGGACGATCGGATCGTCCAGCGTCAGCAGCCCGCGATCGCGCAATTGCATGATTGCAATCCCCGTCATCGTCTTCGTGATCGAAGCCCAGTGATAGATGGTTCGGGCACCGACCGGGACGCGTGCCTCGGCATCCTGCTCGCCCAGGTGATCAGCAGCGACGGTGCGGCCGCCCCGCACCAGGTAGAAGCTGCTTCCCACGATGCCTGATCGCTGCATTTCGGCGCGGTGAAGCTTGCGAAAGTCGCCTAGCGCGGCCTCGAAGGAACGCGTCTCGGCCGCAGCCGGGCCGGCGACCTGCGAGGCAGCGATGAGGAGCGCGGCGGCGAGCCAAGGCGGCATGGCGATCTTCCCCCACTTCTTCCCGCAGAAACCGACTAATCTTGCGGATGGCTGATCCACGAGGCAACCGGAATCTTCCTGCGGCCGGACCCGGATCGGCTGAGGTGGAAACGCGACGTGCGTCCGCACGCGGCGTCAGCGGATTCAGGAGCGGCGTGCCCGCTGCTATTCGGAGGCGATTACCGAACATGTCACGGCATTTAGGCTTTCTCGATCCCCTGCCCGCCTGCGCAGGCGACGGTTCGGGCAGCTAGCGGCCGCGCGCTTCTGCGGCGGGACGGATCAAGGACGATCAGGCTCTCGGGCATCAACCCTCCGAACGCAGCCTCTCGGACAATTGCTCGATCTCGTCAGGGTTGATGATCCAGGTACGCGCTTTATCCCCCTCACGATGAACCGGTTTGGTAAGAAGGATTTCGCGCCTGCGCCTTCGCGAAGGGCTTGAAGATGGCGCAATGCATGGCGCAATCGCGGATCGTTCCGATGATCGGCGCCTTGCCGTCCAGATCAATCAGAGTCGCGGGTTGATCCCAGGGGATGGGCAACATGAGCGGGCTTTCTTGAATGAGTGCACCAGAGGACTGAAAACTCTCTGTTATCAACAGACAGCTCCGTTCGCGCTGGGTTCCCTTCACCGGCTGCCCAGCCACTTGCTTACAACCGCGTCTCATGTAGGAGGCGGTGCGGCAGCAACGCGGGTGCTTTTTTTGACCAGTTCACTCGATTTCAAAAAATTGGTGGAGGCTGCTCCGGGTTGCATCGCCGTGGTCGAGGGGCCTCAGCACGTATTCCGTGTGGTCAACGCTGCCTATCGCGCCCTTATCGGCGAAAGAGACCTGATTGGGCTGCCTGCGTCGGTCGCGCTTCCGGAACTGGCAGAACAAGGGTTCATCGCGCTCCTGGATGACGTTTACCGCACGGGAAAGCGCTACACGGCGGAAAGCGTGCCGGTCAGGTTTGAACGTGGCGCGGGCCAGGAGGAAGTTAGGTTCATCAGCTTTGTTTACGAGCCGATCCTCGATAGCAAGGGTGAAGTAACCGGCATCTTTGCCGAGGGTATCGACGTGACTGCGGCCGCTGAAGCGGTCAGTTCGAAAGAAGCAGTCGAACGGCGGCTTGATGCCGTGTTGAACAATGCCAGTGTCGCCATCTTCCTGATGGATGAAAAGCAGCAATGTTCCTACATGAATGCCGCTGCCGAGCGCCTGACCGGCCATTCGTTCGAGGAGACGCGCGGGCGGCCACTGCACGACGTGATCCACCATACGAAGCCGGACGGTTCGCCGTTCCCCCTCCACGAATGTCCGATCGATCGGGCCTTCCCTGAGAACAACAACATGCAAGGAGAAGAAGTGTTCGTCCACAAGGACGGCCATTTCTATCCGGTTGCATTCACGGCCAGCCCGATCCGCGACGAGGGTTCCAAAACCGTGGGAACGATCATCGAGGTCAGGGACATCTCAGTGGAGCGGGCAGCCGATGAAAAACGGCAGGCCAGCGAGCGGCAGCTTCGGCTGGCACTTGAAGCGGGGCGAATGGCCGTATGGGAGCTCGACTTTGAAGCCGGAACCGTGGTCACATCGCAGGCGCTCAATCAATTGCTGGGGTTCCCGGCGGACGCGCGCCCGACGCTCGACCAGATCCGCGCACGCTACTATCC
>JALYGI010000293.1 GCA_030777185.1 Pseudomonadota bacterium | reverse complement strand
CTCGGCTTTCATAGCGCGGTTCTCAACAGCATCCGCTATCTCCGGCCGTTCCGCTAGGCGCCAATCGGGGCCGTTCAAAGCCGCTTTGGGTGGCTAAGCGGACACTCGTGGGAACCGCTGCATTGTCCGATTAGCGCCAGCTCTCACCCGAAAACAGACTGTCCGCTTACGGCCACTTTCTGCCAGTCGGCTACGCGCCGTTTCCGAGTGAACGTCAGTGCGCCAATGCTGCGAGGCGAACTTGCGCCTGCCACCTACGCGTTTTCTTGGATGTGCGGTTGAGGTGACTGTCTGATCGGAACCGTCGACGTGCGCAACCCGTTTAGGATAGACGAGTCCAAGCTTGACTGAGCAGGCTGGCACACACGAACGTAGTCCGTGCCGTAATTAGGATGCCACCGGCAACATCTGCCGCTTGCTGTCGACGACTGGGCCAGGGGAAGGCCCGCACCATTACTGCGTCAGGTGATTTGCGATCGAACGAGGAAGCGTGAGATGCGCGAGGCAGGATATGCCACGCTTTTGATAAAGGCGAGCATTGCCCTGTTATGGGTGAGTTTGTCTGTCGCGGTGTCTGCTCAGGCCCTTCCCACCCCCGCCCAGCCGGGACGCTCGGCGCCGGTTCTGGAGGTGAACGGGGCGATCGGCCCAGCCACTTCCGACTATGTTGCGCGTGGCCTTCTCAGGGCCGCCGAACAAAACGCTCCGCTGGCGATTATCCGCATGGACACGCCGGGGGGTCTCGACACCTCCATGCGCGAGATCATCCGCGAAATATTGCGCTCACCCGTGCCGGTCGTCAGCTATGTGAACCCTAGCGGAGCACGGGCAGCCAGCGCCGGTACCTACATCCTGTACGCCAGCCATGTCGCAGCGATGACGCCCGGCACCAATGTCGGTGCGGCGACCCCAGTCCAGATCGGTGGCGGCTCACCCTTCTCCGCTCCGGAAGAGAAAGAGAAGGATAAGCAGAAAGGGGAGGGGAAAAAGGCCGAGCAGCCCAAGAGCGCCAGCGACGCGAAGGCGGTCAACGACGCCGTCGCCTATATCCGCTCGCTGGCGGAGATGCGCGGCCGCAACGCCGATTGGGCCGAAGCCGCGGTTCGCAACGCCGAGAGCCTGTCGGCCAACGCAGCGCTCGAGCAGCGGGTCATCGACATCGTCGCGCGGGACATGGACGATCTATTGCGGCAGCTCCACGGGCGGACAGTGATAGCCGGCGGCGGGGAACGAATTATCGACACGGCCAGTCTCACCCTCGACCACGTTGAACCGAACTGGCGAACCAGGCTCCTCGCCGCGATCACCAATCCCAACATCGCGCTCATCCTGATGATGCTCGGCATTTACGGTCTGATCTTCGAATTCATGAATCCCGGCGCGCTCTATCCCGGCACGATCGGAGCTATCTGCCTCCTCGTCGGTCTCTATGCGCTCGCCGCCCTGCCGGTGAACTATGCCGGCATCGCCCTCATCCTTCTCGGCGTAGCGCTGATGGCTGCCGAGGCCTTCACCCCCTCCTTCGGCATATTGGGCATAGGCGGCGCCATCGCTTTCGTGCTCGGTGGGGGAATCCTGATCGATACGGATGTCCCGCAGTTCCAGGTCAGCTGGCCCGTACTTGCGGCGGTAGCGATATTCAGCCTTGGCCTAACCGTTGCAATCGCCCGACTCGCTTTAGCTGCGCGCCGACGAAAAGTGGTGAGCGGCCGGGAGGAACTTATCGGATCGCGCGGCACCGTGCTCGACTGGGAGGAAGGGCGCGGCCATGTATTTGTTCATAGTGAACGATGGCGAGCCGCCGGTGTTGGTTCCTTACGGGCAGGGGAGCCGGTTCGCGTGACGGCGATTGACGGGCTCACACTTGAAGTCGAGCCCGACCTCACGGGGGAACATGTACCAGCGCGCCCCGCGCAAACCACGGAGGGATAGATGGAATATCTGGGAAACTGGACCTTTTATTTCGCGGCGGCCTTTCTCGTCCTCCTGTTCCTCTGGGCGGCCATCAAGGTGCTCCGTGAATATGAACGCGGGGTGGTTTTCACGCTGGGCCGCTTCACCAGCGTGAAAGGTCCCGGCCTCATCCTGTTGATACCCTTCGTGCAGCAGATGGTGCGGATCGATTTGCGCACACTGGTGCTCGACGTGCCCACCCAGGACGTGATCTCGCGCGACAATGTCTCGGTGCGAGTTAACGCGGTGATTTATTTCCGAGTCATCGACCCTGAGAAGGCCACTATCCAAGTCGAGGACTATATGGCGGCGACCAGCCAGCTTGCGCAGACCACGCTTCGATCGGTGCTCGGCAAGCACGAGCTTGATGAGATGCTCGCCGAGCGCGATAAGCTGAACGCTGATATTCAGGAGATACTCGACGCCCAGACGGATGCTTGGGGGATCAAGGTCGCCAACGTCGAGATCAAGCATGTGGATCTGAACGAGGTGATGATCCGTGCGATCGCACGTCAGGCCGAGGCCGAGCGCGAGCGGCGCGCCAAGGTAATCAATGCCGAAGGCGAGGAGCAGGCTGCCCAGAAGCTGTTGGATGCGGCCCGTATCCTCGGGCAGGCGCCTGAAGCGATGCAGCTGCGTTATCTCTCGACACTCAATGTGCTGGCCAGTGAGAAAAGCTCGACGATCGTCTTCCCTTTCCCAATGGACTTGCGCGACTTCATAGGGAGCCGAGAGCGCTGAAATATCTGAAGCTCAGGGTCGACGCCGCTTAGCCGAATAACGACTTCCCAGCGCAATCCTCGTTGGGGTGTAAAGCGGACGTTCCCACATCACACCGGCCGCTCAAAAGCAGAAGGGCCGCTAACGGCCAGCTCACGAC
>JALYGI010000292.1 GCA_030777185.1 Pseudomonadota bacterium | reverse complement strand
ACCGCTCCTAGCTCAGTTGGATAGAGCATCAGGCTTCGAACCTGAGGGTCGGGGGTTCGAGTCCCTCGGAGCGGGCCACCACAATGGGTGGAAAAACGGACATTGTACCGCCTTGCTCCCCATGTAGGTTCGACGAGTGGATGAGCAGCGCGAACTCCGCGTCAGGCGTTCTACCAGCAGCGACCTGGATGCCGTTGCGCGCGTCTGGCACGCGAGCGCATTGACGATGGACGCCGCGACCACGGATGTGCCGACCCGTGAGGCGCTTCGGCACAGAATTGATGCTGAGTTGCGCTCGGGCTGGGACCTGTATGTTGCACTGCGCGGCGAGCATGTCGTGGGCATGCTTGCAATGAAGCCGAGCGTCGCAATTCTTGATCAGATTTTCGTGGTGCCCGGCCAGCAGGGAAAGGGTGTCGGCCGGGCCTTGCTGAACCTGGCGAAGCAGCTGATTGCAGCCGGGTTCACTCTCAGGATGGAGGCGTCGAATGACCAGGCGAGGCGCTTCTACGAAGCGGAAGGCATGAAGAAGCTGCGCGAGGGCTTCCACCCTCGGACCGGCATCCCGGTGCACTTCTATGGCTGGAATGTCCGCTAAGGTGGTAAACGGACGTTCTGGGACTAAAGTGCTTTCACTTCTGGGAGCGGAGCTTGGAGCTGATCCGAGGCCATAGCTTTATAAGTGTCAGAATCCGCAGGACTCTCCGCCTGAGTTCAGCGCGGACGCCAATGATGCCTTGGCTTGCCGCCTTGCTGATGCTCCTCGCCACGGCGCCTGCCCAGGCAACGGCTGAGCCCGTCGCGAGCGTCAATGTCGAGCGAAGCGGCCAGAGCTGGACCGCCGAATACCAGTTGGACGAGCGGGCGCCCGTCTGGGTTTTCCCCAAGTCGGTGCTGCCGCGCGAGTCGAAGACGTCGTGGCGAATTGCAACGGTCCGGGTGCTGACGCCTGGAGTGAGCCTTCAGCGGCTCGGCAGTTACGACGCGCTGGTCTCGCAGAACGGTCCGCTGCCGAAGCGCGTGCGGCTGAGCTTCGCGCCCTTTGTCAGGGACATTGAAGCGGGGTACGATCCCGCCTTGGCATTCACCGACGGCTCGATCGCGCTCTATGCCGATCAGTTCAAGCTGGTGCCGATGGAATCGCAGTCGGCCGCTCGGCAGGCGTCACGAGACGATTCGAAACTTCCAGCCATCGATCGGCCGACGCGAATGACGTTCATTGACAAGGCCGGGCCCGTGCTGGTCCACGGGAAGCGCCAGAAGCGACCGACGTTCGATAAAGGCTCGACCTACGTTCTGTTCGGGCGCGCGGAGCCGGTGATTGGGCCCGCAATGACAACAATCCTCGATCCTAGCCTGCCGGCGTGGATGGCCGACTATTTGCGTACCGAGCTGCCGAGCATTCTTGCGGAATACCAGAAGCAGCTTGGACCTTCTCCTGTCGGACAGCCTACTCTGCTCGTCTCCTGGGCGGGACCGGCGCCCCGGCTGATCAGCCTAAGCGGCAGCGTTCTTCCGGGAATGGTCGTGATGATTTTGAAGGGCGATGGAATTCTCCGACCGAACGCAAAGATCAGCGGCTATGCACGGTGGTTCGTCGCCCACGAGGCGGCGCACTTCTGGCTTGGGCAGACTGTCAGCTATTCTGAGAGAAGCGAAAGCTGGATCACTGAGGGCGGAGCCGAGCTGCTGGCGTTCCGAGCCACCGCTGCAGCGGACCCGACCTTCGATGTTAAAGCCCGGCTTTCGCAGGCCAGAACCGAATGCCTGCCGTTCCTCGCCAAGGGCGGCATCGCCAGCGCGTACGAGCGCGAAGGCGATTTCCGCGCTTATTATGCCTGCGGAGCGATCCTCGCGCTTGCCGCCGAGCAGGTGAGCGGCGGCAACTTCGCCGATTTCGTGCGCACGCTGATCGGTCGCTACGGCGCCGACGGGAAGGTCACGCGGGCCGAGTGGATGGCGCTCCTCGAGAGCCGAGCGTCAAGGCCCGGCCTCGCCGCCGCGGCCGCGAAGCTGCTCGACGACAAGCAGTCAGATCCGGGGCGAAGCTTGGAGGAGTTCATTGCCGTTGCCGCCATTGCCGACCAGTTCAGCGGTCCTTAGCCTCGCTCACGACCGGGCGTGCTCTTTTCAGCTCGAGATGAGCGGCGCAAGTAAGCGAAACTGACATCCTGAGCGTCCGCTTTGGGTGGAAAGCGGAATTTCAGCCGCTAAGCTTTCCTCCTCCAGCGATGGACAGAAAACCGAGCAGAGAGCAATGATGACTGAGCTGGCGAGAGCTGCCAATCCCTAAGTC
>JALYGI010000291.1 GCA_030777185.1 Pseudomonadota bacterium | reverse complement strand
GGGCATATTTGGCGTCGCAGCCGAGGCCGATCGCCAGCTGACTGCTTTCGCGCGGATCGAGGCGGATCGCCCGCTCCACTGTGCGCCCGATTGTGAAGAAGCGCTGGCCGTCCGGCGTCTCGACGATTTGGGTGGCGACCCGTCCCGGCGTCTGGAAGGTGGCATGGAGGTTCCAGCGCGGGCAGGTGCCGCCGAACCGCGAGAAAGGAAAGCTCTCGCCGGCAAAGCGCTTCGAGATGTTCCCCGCCGAATCCACGCGCAGCATGAAGAAGGGGATGCCGCGCGCGCCCGAGCGGCCAAGCGTGGTCAGCCGGTGCGCGACCTGTTCGACGCTGGCGCCGAATTCCGCGCACAGCCGGTCGATATCGTAGCGGTGGCGCTCCGCGGCCGTCAGGAAGTCCATGTAAGGCATCATGATCGATCCCGCCGCATAATTGGCGAGTGACATGTGAAGGAGTCGTCGGGTCGGCAGATCCGGCGGAGCGGCGGCGTCGAGCATCCGAGCGAGCAGCGGTCGGAACTCGAACAAGGCAAGTTGATAGGCCAGCGCAAAGGTCCGGCTTTCCGGCCGCAGCAGCTGCGAAAGCAGCAGGCGCTTGCGGTGATAGTCGTAATGCTGCGAGGTTGCTTCCAGCACCTCGGGCGCGACGATCCGCGTTTCCACGCCGAAGGCTTCCTGGAGGCGCTTGCGAAGGGCCGTGAAGATGAACAGGCGCTCGCCCAGCGCGCCGGCGAGCGTCTCCGCCGCTTCCTCGATATAGCCGAAATAGTTGCGCTGCGCCTGGATATGATCGCGAACCCAGGTTTCCGGCGTGAGGTGCGAGGTTCCGCCTTCGCTCGAATTGTCCTGCGGTGCGTTTCGCCGCTCCAGAAGAGCCGTGTAGAGCCGCGAGATCGCATCGGCGACCGACGGCGCATTGTCGGCGATCTCGAGCAGCTCGTAGCGCGGAATGCCGATGTCGCTGAACATCGGATCGGCGAAGATCTCGGCGAGATCCTCCATGCCCGTGCCTTCGCCCTCAGCGGTGAGGCTTTTGAGGTCAACATCATAGGACTGGGTGAGGCGGAGGAGCACCTGCGCGGTCACCGGCCGCTGGTTGCGCTCGAGATGGTTGAGATAGCTGGGTGACAGGCCCAGCTCCGCCGCCATCGCGCTCTGCTTGATGCCGAGCTCCCGCCGCAGCCGGCGCAGGCGTCCTCCGATGTAGAGCTTCCGTTCCGCAGCCATTTTGTCATGCTGTCAAATATTTACAAATGTCGCAAGTCGGATCGTGACAACGCGACCCTTTTCGCCGCGACGATCAGCCGAGTTTCAGGTTCAATCACCCGAACCAGAACAGAAGGGTAACCGCATATGGGTGATTTCAGCAGCGTCGTTCCGGCTAGCTCCGGCCGCTTCGAGGGCATCAAGCGCCCCTATGACGAGGCGGAGGTGGAGCGGCTGCGCGGCTCGGTGCCGATCGAATATAGCTTGGCCAGGCGAGGAGCCAACCGGCTCTGGGAGCTCCTCAAGAGCGAGGACTATATTAACGCGCTTGGCGCCCTTTCCGGCAACCAGGCGATGCAGATGGTGCGCGCCGGCCTCAAAGCCATCTATCTTTCGGGCTGGCAGGTGGCGGCCGACGCCAACACCGCCGGCGCGATGTATCCCGATCAGTCGCTCTATCCCGCCAATGCCGGCCCGGAACTGGCAAAGCGGATCAATAAGACGCTGCAGCGCGCCGACCAAATCGAGCATGCCGAGGGCGGCGCAGAGCGGGACTGGTTCGTGCCCATCGTCGCCGATGCCGAAGCGGGCTTCGGCGGGCCGCTGAACTGCTTCGAGATCATGAAGGCCTATATCGAGGCAGGCGCCGCGGGCGTTCACTTCGAGGACCAGCTCGCCTCGGAGAAGAAGTGCGGCCATCTCGGCGGCAAGGTGCTGATCCCGACGCAGGCCCATATCCGCAACCTCGACGCGGCAAGGCTGGCGGCGGACGTGTGCGGCGTTCCGACCGTGCTGATCGCCCGGACCGATGCCGAAAGCGCGAAGCTGATCACCTCTGACATTGACGAGCGCGACCGCGAATTCCTCACCGGCGAGCGGACCCCCGAGGGCTTTTTCCGGCTGAAGGACGGCAGCGGGATCGATCATTGCATCAAGCGCGGCATCGCCTTTGCCGAGCATGCCGATCTGTTGTGGTGGGAGACGAGCCACCCGAATCTCGACGATGCAAAGCGCTTCGCCGAGGCGGTGCAAAAGGCGCATCCCGGCAAGATGATGGCCTATAATTGCTCGCCCAGCTTCAACTGGGAGGCGAAGCTCGACCGGGGGACGATCGCTAAATTCCAGCGCGAGCTCGGCGCGATGGGGTACAAATTCCAGTTCGTCACCCTGGCGGGCTTCCACCAGCTCAACCACGGCATGTTCGAGCTCGCCCGCGGCTACCGGGACCGCGGCATGGCGGCCTATTCCGAGCTCCAGCAGGCCGAGTTCGCGAGCGAGGCGAACGGCTACACCGCCACCCGCCACCAGCGCGAAGTCGGCACCGGCTATTTCGATCTGGTCGCGCAGACCGTGTCGGGCGGGGAGGTCTCGACCACGGCGCTCGCCGAGTCGACCGAGGCCGAACAGTTCATCACCGCCGT
>JALYGI010000290.1 GCA_030777185.1 Pseudomonadota bacterium | reverse complement strand
GATGTCGGATAGCGGCCGGACTTCGTGCGGTTGATGATCACCTCGGCGACCGCGAGCTGGCCGGGAAGCGGCTCGCCCTTGGATTCGAAATAGATGGCGCCGGCGAGGCATTCCAGCTCGGCGCTGGAGACGTGCGTGCTGGCATATTCGTCGACCAGGGCAAGCAGAGAGCGCTTCGAGCTGTTGCCCCGCCCGGGGCTGGCGGAAGGCGCCTCGGCGGGAGCGATCGGCTCGGGCTGTTCGACAACCGGAGCGATGATAATGTCCTCAGTAATCGTCTCAGCCTCGATCACGGGGCCGGAGTCGGCCAGGAGCGGCTCGGCCGCGTCTGGAAAATATTGGGTAGGCCCAGCCGCCACGTGCGGCGTTTTCAGCTCAAAGGACTGGGAGGGATCGGCAAGAGCCGGCGAGAAAGCTGCGCCGACGGCAGCCGCGGCAAAGCCCGCAGCACGAAGGATAGCGTACAATTCAAGCCTATTCTTGTGCGGTACGGCTCGGCTTTTTCACGCTGGACGCCCCCGGCATCCCTGGCCTTGCCCCCCGACTTGCGTGACCGCCCTGCCCCTACACCGGGACTGGTGGCGGCCCCCCGCTCTCGAAAGATGAGGCTGAGTACGTGCCGGAGGTGTAACGAGTCAAACCGAGTCGTTCATTTCAGCGGCGAATCGTTCTGCAGACGGGACGTCCAGTTCAATTAACCAGATATCGGGATCGAAACTGCGCCGTCTGTCCAGGAACTTTTCCGTTTCTTCTGCGTGAGCAAGCGCTTGAATGCCCGTTTCCTGCCAGGAATAGCGGCCGTCGCCTTGCAGCGCGCGCTCCAGGATTCTTACTTTTCTGCCCCGTTCGGCGAGAATCACCAGGATGGATCCGGCCGAGGGATCCCCTCTCGCCAGCACCGCGGCGAAGCCGCCGTGCGATTCGGCGCGGCGGATCAAGGCGCCCACCAGGATGGAGCTTTGGAGCCGCGCCTCCATCACCCGCGGGGCATTGCGGCGCGGCGGTGCAGCGATTCCAGCGCCCGGTAATGCGCGGGCGCCCCCGTTCCGGCCCGGCCGTCAGGCCGCATGAAGCGTTTCGGACCCAGACAGAAGCGCGAAAATGGCGTCCTTCGAGCGCGCTCCCCTGAGCTTCGCCAGCGTCTGGCGGTCGCGAAGCGTGCGGCTCACGCGCGCCAGCGCCTTGAGATGATCGGCCCCGGCATCGGTGGGAGACAGGAGCAGGAAGACCAGATCGACCGGCAGCTTGTCGACCGACTGGAACTCGATCGGCGCGTTGAGCCGCGCGAAGAAGCCGAACACCTGGCTGAGACCCTCGAGCTTGCCGTGTGGGATCGCCGCGCCCCCGCCGAACCCGGTCGAGCCCAACCGCTCCCGTTCGCTCAAGGCCGCGAATATGTCCTTGACCTCGAACCCAGTCCGCCGCGCGGCCAGGACCGCCAGCTGCTGGAACAGCGCCTTCTTGTTCGCGACGTTCATTGCGCCGTCGATTCGGTCGACCGTGAGGATGTCGGAAAGATCGGTCATTTCGAAAATGGTCCAAGTAGGGCAGCGAGAAGCTCCCGGCTCGATAAGAAGAAAGGCGTGAGACATCCCCCCGCCCGCTCCGCTCGAATTAGTCGCGTTGCGGCTCGACCCAGCCGATGGTCCCGTCTCCTCGTCTGTAGACCATGTTGAACTTGCCAGTGCCGCTGTTGCGGAACATCAGGGCATTGGTGTTGCGAAGATCGAGCAGCATCACGGCGTCGGCGACGTTGGATTCGGGAATATCGACCCGGGTTTCAGCGATCACCGCCGGATTGTCGGACGCCTCGTCTTCCTCTTGCGCCGCATCGAACACGCGGTAGCTGGCGTCGGCCACAACCTCCATCGCAGGTTCGGCAGGGCCGGGCGCGCGGCGTTCCTTGAGGCGCCTGGTATAGCGCCGCAACTGCTTCTCGATCTTTTCGGCGGACGCATCGAACGCCGCATTGGCGTCCGCCGCCCGGTCCGTTCCCTTCAGCACCACGCCTTGCGGGACATAGGCCACGATTTCGCACGTGAAGCCGTGATCGTGCGGGCCCTTGCCGAAGGTGACTTGAGCGGAGATGACGCGTGAGAAATATTTATCCGCAATTGCGGTAAGGCGCTCATCCACCCGGCCGCGCAGAGCCTCGCCGGTATCGACCTGGTGCCCAGAGACCCGGATATCCATCATCTTCTCCGCTAACGAATTCGGGCCGGATTAGGCTTCCTCCCGATCGTCCGTCAACGGGCCGCGTCCAGCCTCGCCCATATAGGTTCGACGAGCGTCGCGATAAATGCGGCATGCCGCTCGAGCTCATCTTGGGTCGGCGCGTGGGGACGCGGCGGACGGATCCGGATCGGGATCGGCGCCGAGTCCAATCCCCCGCCGGACGGGATCGCGTGGATGGATTCGCCAACCAGCGACAGCCCAATCTGCCGCCCGCCGGTAAGCTCGATATAACATTGGGCGAGCAGCTGCGCGTCGATAAGGGCCCCATGCTTGATCCTGAGGCTCCGGTCCACGCCGAAGCGCGTGCAGAGCGCATCGAGGCTGTGCTTGGCGCCGGGATGCCGCTGGCGGGCAATGGCAAGCGTGTCGATCATCCGGCTCATGCAGACCAGCGGCCGCCCGCACAGACTGAGTTCGTGGTTGAGGAAGCCGAAATCGAAGCTCGCATTGTGGGCGATCAGCGGGCTGTCCCCGATGAATTCGATGAGATCCTCGCACAGCTCGTGAAAGGCGGGCTTGTCGGACAGGAAGATGTCGGAAAGCCCGTGCACCGCTTCGGCGCCGGCGGGCATCGGCCGTCCCGGATTGAAATAGGCATGGAAGTGCCGGCCGGTCTCGACCCGATTGAAAAGCTCGACGCAGCCGATCTCGACCATGCGGTCGCCGGTGAGCGGATTCAGCCCGGTCGTCTCTGTATCGAAAACGATTTCCCGCATGGCCGCACTATGAATCGGCCGGCGCGGTGAGACAAGCGATGATGCGGCGAACCGAGGCCCGCGTCTCCTCCACGGCGCCTCCGGTTGGGATCACGAAATCGGCTCGCGCGCGCTTTTCCGCATCCGGCATCTGGAGCGCGAGGATGCGCTCGAACTTCTCGGCCGTCATTCCAGGCCGCGCCAGCACCCGCGCCCGCTGCACCTCCGGAGGGGCCGAGACGACTGCGATCCGGTCGACCTGCCGGTGCCCGCCCTTTTCCAGC
>JALYGI010000289.1 GCA_030777185.1 Pseudomonadota bacterium | reverse complement strand
CCGTCAGGTTGATCAGGTGTCGACCGCTCCCAGCGATCGAAAGCCGCGTCCGGGGGACGCGGCGACCTGATCAATCCACCTGATGGAGAGCACTCTCGTCGTTCAGGCGATTCTCTCGTCGTTCAGGCGATGCTGAGGAAGCTGCCCTATACTTGCTTGCGCCATGACGCAGGGCAATGCGCTTCACTCGCGGAAGGTGGAGGCCTGCTTGTACGATCTGGGACTACTTGCCAGCTCATAAACGTTGATGTGCAAGCTGCCGCGCCGCGGCCTCTTAATCGATGGATCCTTTCGGAATTGAAGCGCGCGGTGCAGAAATAATGAGCAAGGCGCGGTATGATGGTCCACGGGAGTTCCAAAACCCGCATCCCGCATTGTGCGGCAGTTCGTGGCCTCCCCTTTCCGGTTCAGCTCGAATTCGATTGTACGAGATGCAACTCGTCTCGCTAGAGGAGCCGGTGCCCCGGCAGGGCTGTTTCCATTGGGCGTCATCTCTACCTGGATGAGAGCGGCCGAGATCGAATCTCGTTCTTTGCCCAAAAAGTAGGGGGCCTGTTTCGCAAAGTCCCGACAAGCAAACTGGGACCAGAACCCGAGAAGCGGTCCTGTTCCTTCGAGGTTGCAGGAACTGACCTGCCCACCCTCAAGCGTCAGCCTCGCCACTAAGCTGCTGGCCTCGAACCGCAGGGGCCTTGGAGCGAGCCTCCAAAGAATCCTAAGCCGATGAGAGGATTCAATGGCCTCACCATTGTCGCCCAGTGGTGGTGCAAACCGCATCTGGAGCGCTAGCCCGCAGGTGCCGTTATCCAACGCCGGAAAGCCAGAACCTTGCAGCACATGGCATCGCCGCGGCATGCCATCTCTCGCTATGAGAAGTTGAACGGCTACCTCGCCCTCTTGCTCGAAGCGTCGTGCTTCAGCAGGGTAGATCCTGTAGTCTGTCCAATCCGGAGAAGCTGTGATGGCGAGTGGTAGAGCTCTCGGCCACTCCTCGTCTGCATGAGCCGAGCCAGATGCTTCAGTCTGCTGCGCCTGCGCCGGATCGGAACCGATGCCTAGGATTAGCGCAACGATTATAATGTGATGAAACATCGCCCTTCCTTACAGAAGCAAGTTCTGAACAGAGCCGCGCTGCCTACGCAAGAGGTTGTAAACGAAACTTTTCACCACCCAGAGCTAGGGTTGACTACTTGCGGAGCGCTGCCTGACTGTCCTTAGTCTCCGAAATAGGTATAAAGCGGACCTCCTCACACTACGCTGACGAAGCTGTCCAAGACTCGTTTGCGGCCGGCATGCTCGAAGTCGATTTCGAGTTTGTTGCCCTCGATCTGGGCGACGTTGCCGTAGCCGAACTTCGAGTGGAACACGCGCTGGCCAAGGCTGATGTCGGCGCGGCCGGGATTGCCGAGGCTGACGGCACTGGCCCGAGCTTCGACAATGCGGGTGGGGGTAGGCTCGAAGCCGCCGCCTGTCGCTGCGCGCTGCCAGCCGGGGCCGCGGCCGCTGCCGCGGGCGATGTTTGAAAAGGGATCGGCACGCTCGGACCAGTTGGCGCGCCAGAGGCTCTCGCCGCCGCTCATCGTCGTCTCGTGGGTGACGTGCGGCTCGGGAAGCTCGGCGACGAAGCGACTGGGGATCGACGAGGTCCACTGGCCGTAGATGCGGCGGTTGGCGGCGTGGACGATGAAGCATTTGCGGCGCGCCCGGGTGATAGCGACGTAGGCGAGGCGGCGCTCTTCCTCGAGGCTGGCGTTGCCGCCCTCGTCCAGAGCCCGCTGCGAGGGGAAGACCCCTTCCTCCCAACCGGCGAGGAAGACCGTGTCGAATTCGAGGCCCTTTGCCGCATGGATGGTCATGATCGTGACCTTCGCGGCGTCGCGGTCGGCTTCATTGTCCATGACCAGGGAGACGTGCTCCAGGAACGCCCCCAGATTTTCATATTCCTCCATCGCGCGGGTGAGCTCGGCGAGGTTTTCGAGCCGGCCTGCGCTTTCCGCCGACCGATCGGCCTGGAGCATGGAAGTGTAGCCGCTTTCATCGAGCACCAGCCGGGCGAGCTCCGGATGCGGAAGCTCCTGGAGCCGCGAGCGCCAGCGGGCGAAGTCGCCGACCAGGTT
>JALYGI010000288.1 GCA_030777185.1 Pseudomonadota bacterium | reverse complement strand
GGCACCGGGATCTGCTGGCCTATCTGGTCCGGCGGCTGCTTGAGAATGGCGCCAATTCAAGCTTTGTCCACCAGCTTGCCGACGAGCGGCTGAGCGACGCGGATATCCTCGCCGACCCGGTCGCCAAGATCGTGGCGGTCGGCGGTAAGCGCCACCCCTCGATCCCGCTTCCCGAGGATCTGTTCGCGCCGGAGCGGAAGAACAGCACGGGGCTGGATCTCTCGCACAAGCCTGAACTGGAGCGGGTGGCGAAGCTGGTCCAGACGCCGCTGCCGTTCCTCGCCAACGGCCGTAACCGCGGTGCTTATCCCCAGCCGGAACACGCGCCGGCGCCGGAAAAGGAGCAGGCGACCCGTGCCGTCACCCGAGCGCTGGGTGCTTTCCCATCCTGGTCGATGCAGAGCGTCGAACGGCGTGCCGCCTGCCTCGATCGGCTCGCGGACCTGCTCGAGCAGGAGCGCGATACGTTGATGGCTCTGGCGGTGCAGGAAGCCTATAAGACGATCCCTGACGCGCTCGGCGAAGTGCGCGAGGCGGTCGATTTCTGCCGCTATTATGCGGAGCAGGCGCGCAAAGGGCTTCAGCCGATGGAGCTCCCGGGACCGACCGGCGAGCGCAACGTGCTCCGCATGGAAGGCCGGGGTACCTGGGTGTGCATCGCCCCTTGGAATTTCCCGCTCGCAATCTTCCTTGGGCAGGTGACGGCGGCGCTGGTTGCCGGCAACACCGTCGTTGCAAAGCCGGCGCCGCAGACCCCCAACATCGCGGCTTATGCGGTCGGGCTCGCGCACAGTGCTGGCATCCCTGAGGACGCGCTCGTGCTCGCAGTCGGCGGGCCGGCAATCGGGCAGGCGCTGATGGAGGATGTTCGGATCGCGGGCGTCGCCTTTACCGGCTCGACCGCAACGGCGAAGCGGATCGCCCGGACTTTGCTCGAAGACGACGAACGGCCGATCGTGCCGCTGATCGCCGAGACTGGCGGCATCAATGCGATGATCGTCGATTCCACCGCGCTTCCCGAACAGGTGGTGGCGGACGTCGTCACCTCGTCCTTCCGTTCGGCCGGGCAGCGCTGCTCGGCGCTCCGCGTGCTGCTCCTCCAGGAGGAGATCGCCGAGCGGACGCTGGAGATGCTGTCGGGGGCGATGGATACTTTGGTGGTGGGCGATCCCGCCGACCCGAAGACCGATGTCGGTCCGGTCATCGATCAGGGCGCCTATGACCGGCTGATGGCGCATCGCCACGCCAAGCAGAATAGCTGGCTGAAGACGATCCCGGTGCCCGAGAGGGGCTTGTTCGTGCCTCCGACCATGATCGGCGTGCCCGACATCGAGCATGTCCGCTGCGAGCATTTCGGACCCCTGCTTCATGTCACCACCTGGAAGGCCGGGCAGCTGGGCGAAACGGTGGCGCGGGTGAACGCGACCGGCTTTGGCCTCACCATGGGTCTTCACAGCCGCATTGCGCGCGCCGCGGAGGCGGTGGAGGAGGTGGCGAAAGTGGGCAACCTTTACGTCAACCGCTCCATGATCGGCGCGATCGTCGGATCACAGCCGTTCGGCGGGGAGGGCCTATCCGGCACCGGGCCCAAAGCGGGCGGGCCGCACTATCTGCCGCGCTTCTGTGCGGAGCGTGTGACGAGCACCGACACCACCTCCTCCGGCGGCAATGCCACCCTCCTGTCGCTCGAGGATGTCGGACTTTGAAAACGCCAACACTGAACCCGTTCCGCATCCTCGCCGGCTTGGCGCTGGGCCTGGCGATCGGCGGCCTGGGCGCCTGGGCCGGCTGGCCGATGGACCGGGCCGCCGGCTGGGCCAGCGCGGTGGGCGGGCTGTGGCTTGACGCGCTCAGGATGACAGTCGTTCCGCTGGTCTTCTCGCTGATCGTCACGGGCATTGCGGCCGCGGCCGCGACGACCGGCGCAGGCGGGCTTACGCGCCGCGCCTTTCTGCTTTTCGCCGTTCTTCTGCTCGGTTCCGCCCTCGTCGCCGCTCTGCTGGGGCCGTTGCTGCTCGGCACCTGGTCGCCCTCTCCGGAGGCCCTGCAGGCGCTGCGGGCAAGCCTTCCGGCCGGCCAGGCGCCGGAGATACCTGCCGTGGGCGAATGGTTCCGGACCCTGATCCCGACCAACCCGGTTTCGGCGGCCGCGGAGGGTGCGATCGTGCCGCTCACCATTTTCGCGATCCTGTTCGGGATCGCCGCCGCCCGGCTGCCGAACGACGGCGGGCGCCCGGTGCTTGCCTTCTTCGCGACGGTTGCCGAGGCCATGCTGGTGATTGTCCGCTGGGTGCTCCTGCTTGCCCCGATCGGCGTCTTTGCGCTCGCCTTTGCCCTCGCCGCCCGGCTTGGCCTCGGGGCGGGCGCGGCACTGGCGCATTATGTGCTGGTACAGATCGCTGTCACGCTCATCCTCGGCCTTTCGATGTACCCGCTGGCGATGCTTGCCGGCCGCGTGAGGCCGGGCGCGTTCGCCCGCGCCGCCGCTCCGGCTCAGGCGGTGGCGGCGAGCACCCAGTCCTCGCTTGCGTCGCTTCCGCCGATGCTCGCGGGAGCCGAGCGGATGAACCTGCCGGGAGCCACATCATCGGTGGTGCTCCCGCTCGCGGTGGCGGTGTTCCGGATCGCCGCGCCTGCCAGCATCGTCATCGTCGCACTTGCCATGGCGCGGATGACCGGTACGGAGGTGGGGCTGCACCAGATGGCGATCATCGTCGCGCTGGCGACGGTCAACACCCTCGTGATCGCAGGGCTTCCCAACCAGATCACGTTCTTCGCCGCCTACGCGCCGCCGGCGCTGGCGGCCGGCATACCGATCGAGCTGCTGCCGCTGTTCCTCGCCGTCGATACAATCCCCGACATCTTCTACACGATCACCAACGTGACCGCCGACCTGTCCGTCACATCGGTGCTGGGGCGGAAGGGCGAAGTGGAAGCAGCTCCGGCCGAAGCGTGATGACGGCGCCGCGCTTCGCCTTTTCGGTCGTCGCGACCGACGGCTTTGCCCGCACCGGCACGATTTCCATGAAGCGGGGTGAGATCCGGACGCCCGCGTTCATGCCCGTCGGCACGGCGGCGACGGTGAAGGCAATGAAGCCGGGTGACGTCCGCGTGGCCGGGGCGGACATCATCCTTGGCAACACCTATCATCTGATGCTCCGGCCGGGCGCGGAACGCGTCGCGCGCCTCGGTGGGCTTCATCACTTCATGGGGTGGGAGCGGCCGATCCTCACCGACAGCGGGGGCTATCAGGTGATGAGCTTGTCCGAGCGGACGACGAGAAGCGAGGAGGGGGTCGCCTTTGCGTCGCACCTCGACGGCTCGCACCATCTGATCACGCCCGAGCGGTCGATGGAGATCCAGCGCCTGCTGGGGTCCGACATCGTCATGGCGTTCGACGAGCTGGTGCCGACGAGCTCGACCCGGGACGTCCAGGCCGCCGCCATGGAGCGCTCGATGCGGTGGGCGAAGCGGTCTCGGGTGGCGTTTCTGGGGGGCGTCGACCATGCCGAGGCGGCGGCGCAATTCGGGATCCAGCAGGGTGCGCTGGACGCCGGGCTACGCTGCGCTTCAGCCGAGGCGCTGATCGAAATCGGCTTCGACGGCTATGCCGTGGGCGGCCTCGCGGTGGGGGAAGGACAGGACGAAATGTTCCGGGTGCTCGACTTTGCCGCGCCGATGCTCCCCGCCGACCGACCCCGCTACCTGATGGGGGTTGGCAAGCCGGATGACATCGTCGGAGCGGTGGAGCGCGGCATCGACATGTTCGATTGCGTGCTGCCGACCCGCTCCGGCCGTACCGGGCAAGCCTTCACGACGGGCGGCCCAATCAACATCAAGAACGCGAAATTCGCAGACGATCAGGCGCCGCTCGATCCGGAATGCGGCTGCCCTGTGTGCGGCACCTGGAGCCGGGCCTATCTCCACCACCTGATCCGCTCGGGCGAGATCCTGGGCGCGATGCTAATGACCGAGCACAATATCAATTTCTACCAGCAGCTGATGGGCGGACTTCGCGTGGCCATCGCGGAACAGCGGCTT
Organism: Pseudomonadota bacterium; assembly: GCA_030777185.1. Lineage (GTDB taxonomy): Bacteria > Pseudomonadota > Alphaproteobacteria > Sphingomonadales > Sphingomonadaceae > Allosphingosinicella. Next base: position 811 of record JALYGI010000288.1, on the reverse strand, counting down.
CGAGCGTTCGCGGAATCGTTTCGCATCCGTTACGGCAGTGCCAGGAAAGGCACGGGCGAGCAGTCCGGCTGCTGAAGCCAATGCTCGCCGATCAGGCGCTCGAACCTCAGCTCTTGGCAGGCTTCAGCTTGATCTCGAACAATTTCGACCAACGCTTGCCGGTAACGAACAGGCGGTCTCCGGCCCGGTCATAGGCAATGCCGTTGAGCACGTTGTCGGGACGGCTTCCGTCAGCCGCCCGCTCAAGGCCCTTGAGATTGATCCAGCCTTTGACGGCGCCGCTGGCCGGATCGATCCGTGCGATCAGGTCTGTCTGCCAGATATTGGCAAGGATCTCCCCCTTCACCCACTCGAGTTCATTCAGCTGATCGACCGGCCGGCCGGCGGCGGTGACCTTGATCCGGCGCCGTTCCTTGAACGTCACCGGATCCAGGAAGCGGAGCCAGGGCGTGCCGTCGCTCAGGATCAGGTTGCGGCCGTCATTGGTGAGGCCCCAGCCTTCGCCGGAGTAGCGGAAAGTGGATTTGGGCTTCAGCGTCGCCCGGTCCCAGCGGTGGCCGATCTGGTTCTGCCACGTGATGCTGATGATCTCCTTGCCCCAGTCGGTGCTTCCCTCGCCGAACTGGCGCGGTGGAAGCGAGGCGGACTGCAGCACCTTCCCATCTTGGAGCCGCACCTTGCGGATTGTGGAGCGTCCCTCCAGCCCGGTGCTCTCGTAGATGAGGCCGTCACGGAAGAAGAGCCCTTGGGTGAACGCATCCGGATCGTGCGGATAGCTGCGCTTGATTTCATACGTGTAGACGGGGATCTC
>JALYGI010000287.1 GCA_030777185.1 Pseudomonadota bacterium | reverse complement strand
GCCTGTGCTGTTCGAGGTGGCGGAATAGCCACTATTGGTGTGAGTTCAACCTGCGATTGGCCGCATGGCTTGAGCGGCCGAGTCCGAGTGCCTAGAGCCTTTCCCGACAAGGCGATCGCCTTGTCGGGAAAGGCTCCAGGTCTATGTCTGGAGCACTTCCCGGCCGAAAAACCGGTACCCACTTTTTCGGGAAGTGCTCTAGAGGCTGCCGCTCATCTCAAGATTAGGGGAGCTCACAATGTCTGAAGGATCGGTCGCGGCCGACGAGCTGCGATTGCTGATCGAACGTATCGAGCGGCTGGAAGAAGAGAAAAAGGCGATCGCGGACGACGTGAAGGACGTTTATTCCGAGGCCAAGTCGCGCGGCTACGATGCGAAGACGATGCGGGCGATCGTTCGCCTCAGGAAAATGGAAAAGCATGTGCGGGAGGAAGCCGAAGCCTTGCTCGATACCTACAAGGCGGCGCTGGGGCTCGGCTGAGACGGGCTCGAGTTGACCTCGGGCTCGGCCTCAACGCTGCGCATATCGGCGCGTTGCGCGAGGCTGATCGTTTCGGCTATTCCCGGCTTTCATCCATCAGCATCAAGAAGGCGATACCGGACCAATGGCCGGCCATAGCAAGTTCAAGAACATCATGCATCGCAAGGGCGCTCAGGATAAGAAGCGCTCGGCGATGTTCTCCAAGCTTTCCCGCGAAATCACCGTCGCGGCTAGGATGGGAACGCCCGATCCCGACATGAACCCGCGCCTGCGCGCCGCGGTCAACGCCGCCAAGGCTCAGTCCATGCCCAAGGACAATATCCAGCGGGCTATCGAGAAAGCGTCGGGCGGCGATGCCGAGAATTATGAGGAGCTTCGCTACGAGGGCTTCGGCCCGGGCGGCGTATCGCTGATTGTCGAGGCGCTGACCGACAACCGCAACCGCACCGCAACCAACGTCCGCACGATCTTCTCCAAGAACGGCGGAAATCTCGGAGCTTCGGGCTCGGTGAGCCACGGTTTCGAGCGGCTTGGCCTCATCACCTATCCAGCCGCCGCCGGAAGCGCCGACGACGTCTTCGAGGCGGCGATCGAAGCGGGTGCGGAAGACGTTTCCTCGACCGCGGATGGCCATGAAATCTGGACCGCGCAGGAGGATCTGCACGAGGTCGCCCGCGCTCTCGAGAAGAGCCTTGGCGAACCGGAGAGCACCAAGCTCGCATGGCGGCCGCAGACCCCGGTCGAAGTGGGCGAGGAGGAAGCGGGCTCGCTGCTGAAGCTGATCGATGCGCTCGACGACGATGATGACGTTCAGACCGTCTGGGGCAATTATGAAGTCTCGGAAGAGGTGATGGAGCGGCTCAGCTGATCATCATCGGCCTTGATCCGGGCCTGGGCTGTACGGGTTGGGGCCTGATCGCGGCTGAGGGCAACCGGCTGAGCCATGTCGCCAACGGGCAGATCCGTACCGACCCGAAGGCGGATCTGCCGCGACGATTGGTCGACCTGTACGATCGGCTTGCGGAGATGCTCTTCCAGCACCGGCCGCAAGCTGCGGCCGTCGAGGAGGTGTTCGTCAACGAGAATCCCCGCTCAACGCTGAAGCTCGGGCAGGCGAGGGGGGTGGTTCTGCTCGCCGCCGCGAGGAGCGGCATCGAAGTCGGCGAATATGCGCCAAGCCTCATCAAGAAGGCGGTGGTTGGGACCGGCGGCGCCGATAAGAACCAGGTGCATGCGATGGTCGCGCGGCTGCTGCCCGGGGTGAAGATCGGGGGAGCCGATGCGGCGGACGCGCTCGCCGTCGCCATCACCCATGCCCATCATCTGGCGAGCGCACGGTCGCTTCGGGGTCATGCCGCATGATTGCCAAAATTCGCGGCCTGCTCGACAGCTTCAGCGCCGATCAGGCGGTGATCGACGTCCAGGGCGTCGGCTATCTCGTCTTCGCCTCGACCCGAACGCTGTCGCAGCTTGGCGCCATCGGCGGCGAGGTGGTCCTGCATACCGAGATGCAGGTCTCCGAGGACGATATCCGCCTGATCGGCTTCGCGACCGCGGAGGAGCGCGACTGGTTCCGCCTCCTCACCTCGGTCCAAGGCGTCGGCGCACGGGTCGCGCTCGCCATCCTTTCCGCATTGACCGGCGACGAGCTCCACCGGGCCATTGCCGGCGGCGACAAGGCGATGGTCGCTCGGGCGCAGGGCGTCGGGCCGAAACTGGCGCAGCGGATCGTCAACGAGCTCAAGGACAAGGCTGGCGGCGTGGTGCTGGGGAGCGGCGGCTCGGCCCCGGCGGCTCCCGCCGGCAGCTTCGCGGCCGACGCGGTTTCGGCGCTCCAAAATCTCGGCTTCCGACCCGCCGAAGCATCCGCGGCCGTGGCCAAGGCTGAGGCTGAGCTCGGCCCTGAAGCCAGCCTCGACGCGCTGGTCCGCGCGGCACTCAAGAAGGCGGCGCGTTAGGGTTAGACAGGCGATTGCCTTTCGCTAAAGCTGGCGCTCGTGGAGCAGGAACGCATCATCACGAGCGACAGGAGGCCGGAGGACGTCGATGCCGCGCTCAGGCCCAAGACGCTCGACGATTTCGTCGGTCAGCGTGCGGCGCGGGAAAATCTGCGCGTCTTCATCGCGGCCGCCAAGGCCCGCGGGGACGCGCTCGATCATGTGCTGTTCTTCGGCCCCCCCGGGCTCGGCAAGACGACGCTGGCGCAGATCATTGCGCGCGAGCTGGGGGTTGGTTTTCGGGCCACCTCGGGCCCGGTCATCGCCAAGTCGGGCGACCTGGCGGCGCTTCTCACCAATCTCGAGGATGGCGACGTGCTGTTCATCGACGAGATCCACCGGCTCAATCCCGCAGTCGAGGAAATCCTTTATCCGGCGATGGAGGACCGCGCGCTCGACATCATGATCGGGGAGGGGCCGTCGGCCCGATCGGTGCGGATCGATCTTCCGAAATTCACGCTCGTCGGGGCAACCACTCGGCAAGGCCTTCTCACCACCCCGCTTCGCGACCGCTTCGGCATCCCGGTCCGGCTCATCTTCTACTCGGTGGAAGAATTGGAAAAGGTGGTCCGCCGCGGTGCCGGCCTTCTCGGCCTCCCGCTGACGGACGACGGCTCCACTGAGATTGCCCGCCGATCGCGCGGCACGCCCCGGATTGCGGGGCGGCTGCTCCGCCGTGTCCGGGATTTCGCGCATGCGGCCGGTGATCCGGTGGTCGACGCCGCGGTCGCGGACGCGGCGCTCACCCGGATGGAGGTGGACGCGCTCGGCCTCGACGCCATGGACCGGCGCTACCTCAACATGATCGCCGATATCTACAAAGGCGGGCCGGTGGGCGTGGAGACGCTCGCCGCCGGACTATCGGAGCCGCGCGACACGATCGAGGAAGTGATCGAGCCTTATCTGATCCAGCTCGGGCTCGTCGCCCGGACGGCGCGCGGGCGCTGCCTCAATGGACGCGCCTGGACGCATTTGGGGCTGACGCCGCCGCAAGGATCGGCACAAGGCGGATTATTCGAAGGCAAGTGACGGAAAGAGGCAGAGTGATCGCGCTGGTGGAGGCACAGACGGAGGAATTTCACCGCCGCTGACGCTCCAGACCTCAAAAAGCGCCCCAGCTTCTTCAGCAACTTACCTCGTTAACGCAAAAAAGCTTCGGCTCGTCCGACCCGAGTCTTTGGCCCTTGCCCTGTTGAATCCTGCGCCGATAGACCAGCCCTCGTGGGTGGGGAGTATGACAGGCCGTATTCGGGCGCGTTCGTGGGCAAGACCCACCGCTTCGCCCTGCGCGTCTATTTCGAAGACACCGATGTCGCGCAGGTCGTCTATTATGCCAATTATCTGAAGTTCATGGAGCGGGCGCGCTCCGACATGCTCCGGTTGACCGGCATTGATCAATGGGCAGTTATTCAGCGGGGCGAGGGCGCCTATGCGGTCGCAGACCTCAGCATCAAATATAGAATGCCGGCGCGGCTCGACGACGAGCTTATCGTTCTCAGCAGCATCCGGCAGGTCCGCGCGGCGAGCGTCCTCATTCATCAGCGAGTCATGCGGGGAGATGAACTTCTCACCGATGCGCTGGTCACCGCCGCCTTCCTCTCCAGGGAGGGGCGTCCGCAGCGCCAGCCGCGGGAGTGGGTGGAGATTTTCAAGCGGCTAGAAGGGGAAGAAGAAGAGTGAGCAATCCAGGAACGGCCGGCGCGCCCGAGATGATGTCGCCCGTCGCGCTGTTCATGCAGGCGGACATCGTCGTCAAAGCCGTGATGATCGGCCTCATCCTCGCCAGCATTTGGACATGGGCGATCATCATCAGCCATGCGATGCGGATTCGTCGCATCAATCATGACGATGCCCGCTTCGAACGGGAATTCTGGCAGGCGGACGACATGGACCGGTTCTTCGACCAGAGGGCCAAGGAGGATTTGCCGAGCGCGAAGGTTTTCGGCGCCGGCATTGCCGAATGGCGCCGGTCGACGGTCGGCAAGGTCGTCGACCGCGAGGGCGCTCGATCGCGCCTGGCCAATGCGATGCATTCCACCATCACCGCCGAAGTGGACCGGCTCGCCGAGCGGCTCAACATCCTGGCAACGATCGGATCGGTGGCGCCCTTCGTGGGCCTGTTCGGCACCGTCTGGGGCATCATGCGCAGCTTCAGCGATATCGCCGGGGCCAACAACACCAGCCTTGCGGTGGTAGCGCCCGGCATTGCCGAGGCGTTGTTCGCAACCGCGATCGGCCTCTTCGCCGCGATCCCCGCGGTGATCGCCTATAATCGCATGAGCTACGGCATAAACCGGATCGAGGCGCGGCTGACCCGCTTTGCCGACGCCTTCCACGGCACGCTCAGTCGTGAGCTGGAACGGGAAATATGATGGTTTTCGTAAAATCCTCCCCCACATTTGTGGGGGAGGGGGACCGCACTAAATGGTCAGGTCGCCATGTCCCCCGGACATGGCTGGTCAGTGCGGGGCACTGCCCACCTGACCATGGTGGAGGGGCCGCGAGCGAAGCGAGCTTTTCGCCCTCGCCCTCGGCGCTTCGCGCCGCCCCTCCACCATGCTTCGCATGGTCCCCCTCCCCTGCAAAAGCAGGGGAGGAATGGTAATGGCGATGGGGCCCATGCTTGGCGGCAACCGGCGCGGCCGACGCTCGCCGATGGCGGAAATCAACGTCACGCCGATGGTGGATGTGATGCTGGTGCTGCTGATCATCTTCATGGTGACCGCGCCCTTGCTGGTCGCGGGCGTGCCGGTCGACCTTCCCGACAGCAAGGCCGGCGCGCTCGACCAGGAGGTGAAGCCGATCCAGATCTCGCTCGATCCGAGTGGAGCGATCTTCGTCGATGAGGATCCGGTGACGGAGGACGCGCTGGCCGGGCGGCTTGCCTCGATTGCGGCGTCTTCGAAGGAAGAAGGCGGTCCGCGCATCTTCCTGCGCGCCGACAAGGGCCTCGATTACGGCCGTGTGATGCGGGTGATGGGCGAGATCAACGGCGCCGGCCTTCGCAAGGTGGCGCTCGTCAGCGTCCAGGGCGACGAGGGCTGATGGATCGGGCGGAGGCAACCGGGCTTGGCTTGGCGCTTGCAGGACACGCCGTCCTGCTGGCGATCCTGTCGCTCGGCCTTGCCAGCGCCACCAAGAAGCCCCTGCTGTCGGAGCCGATGGAGGTCTCCTTTGTCGAGGAGGTGGGGCTGAAGTCGGCCGTCACCGAATTGAGCACGGAGGCGCCCGCCCCCAGCGTCGCCCCGATTGCTGGGCCGCCGGAGGAAGCCGCGCCGATGCCGGAGCCGGTTCCCGCTCCGCCCGAGCCGCTGCCGCCGCCGCCGCGTCCCGTGGAGGCACGCCCGCAGCCCAAGGTGCAGCCTCCGCCGCAACCCAAAGTCGTGCTGAAGCCGGTGCCCCAGAAGCCGGCGCCCCAGAAGCCGGCGACGAAACCGGCACCCGCCAAGCCGGCACCCGCCCAGGCTGCCCCGGCGCGGCCCGCCCCCCAGCCTGCCCGCCCGGCGCCGCCCGCCGCCCGGCCAAATTCGGCGGCGGCCGGAAGTGGGAGCGCGCAGCAGACGCGCGGCTCCCGCCTTGGCCGGGACTTCCTGAAGGGCGTCGGCAGCGATCCGACGCCGTCCACTTCGCAGAAGCCGACCGGCGCGGTGCTGAGCCCGATCGCGCTCTCCGGCATCAAATCGGCGATCACGCGCCAGATCCAGCCCTGCGCGGACCGGCAGGTCAATCCAGGTCCGGGCGCCAACGAGATCGTGGTGACCTTGAACCTGCGCCTCAACCGCGACGGCTCGCTCGCCGCCCGCCCGAGCGTCGTCAGGACCAGCGGTGTCGGGGACGCCAACAGCCGCTACGAGAAGCGCGTGACCGATCTTGCGATCGCCGCCTACACGGGCTGCTCGCCGTTGAGGAACCTGCCCGAAGAGCTCTACCGCACCGCCAATGGCGGGTGGAGCAACATCAACATGAACTACAAACTGCCCTGATTGGTAAGAGGCCCATGACCAACGCTCGAAACATCTTCCTGAGGCTCGGCGCGGCGGCTTTTCTGCTCGCCTGCGCGCCTGCTTTGGCCCAGGGCGCCGCGCCACCTGCGGGCGAGGCGCCGCCGCTCGAAGTCGATATTATCGGCGGCATCTCCGCGCCGATGCCGATTGCGATCCCGGTGATGCCGACGCCGCGTTCCGCCGCGACCCCGGCGGGAGAGACCGGAGCTCTCGGACGCCAGGTGGCGGAGATCGTCGCCACCGACCTGCGTAACTCCGGCCTTTTCACGCCCAAGGGACCGGGAGGACTGCCGGGGGTCAGCTATCCGCAGGTGACCGCCCCCGATTTCCCGGTCTGGAGCGGCACGGGCGCGCAGGCGCTGGTACAGGGCTATGTGCAGGCGAACGCCGACAATACGCTCACCGTCGGCTGCTATCTCTACGATGTCTTCGCCAAAACCGAGCTTACGCGGCAGGGCTTCGTGGTGCAGCCCGCCTTCTGGCGCCGGGCCGCGCATAAATGCGCCGACGCGGTTTATTCGCGCCTCACCGGCGAGGGCGCCTATTTCGACACCCGCATCATCTATGTCGCGGAAACCGGGCCGAAGGGGAAGCGCACCAAGCGCCTGGCGATCATGGATTGGGACGGCGCCAACCACCGCTTCCTCACCAACGGCCAATCGACGGTGCTGACGCCGCGCTTCTCGCCCAATCAGCAAACGGTCGTTTACATGAGCTATGTCGGCGATCAGCCGCGGGTCTATGTCTACGATGTCGGCTCCGGCCGTCAGCGGCTGCTCGTCAACGAGCCGCACATGACCTTCGCGCCGCGCTTCTCACCGGATGGCCAGTGGGTCGTCTTCTCGATGTCGGTGGGGGGAAACACCGACATCTACCGCGTGCCGACGTCGGGTGGGCGTCCGCAGCGGCTCACCAACACACCGGGCATCGACACCGGCGGCAGCTATTCCCCGGACGGGCGCCAGATCGTCTTCGAAAGCGACCGTGGCGGGTCCCAGCAGCTTTACGTGATGGACGCGGACGGCTCCAACCAGCGGCGGATCAGCTTCGGTGGCGGTCAATATGCGACGCCCGTCTGGAGCCCGCGCGGCGACATGATCGCATTCACCCGGATCGGCGGCGGCGGCTTCCGGATCGGTGTGATGAGCCCGTCGGGCGCGGGCGAGAAGATCCTCACCGAAGCCTGGCAGGACGAGGGGCCGAGCTGGGCGCCGAACGGACGTGCCATCATGTTCTTCCGGACCGCGCAAGGCTCCGGAAAAGCGGATCTATGGGCGGTCGATCTTACCGGCTCCAACGAGCGCCGGGTGGCGACGCCCCTCGATGGATCGGACCCGGCCTGGTCGCCGCTGCTCAAGTGACAATCGTGAAGTTCAGGAAGGAGAATAGGATGAAAAAGAGCATGACCATCGCCGCCTTGGCGACAGCGCTCGTGCTGAGCGCCGGCTGCGCGAAGAAGAAGCCGGCCGATCTGCCCCCGCCGCCGGGCGGCACCGAGGCGGGCGCCGGGGCGGAGGGCGCCGGAACGGGCGCTGGAGCCGGCACCGGCACGGTCGGCGGCCCAGCCTTGCCGGGCTCGCGCGCGGATTTCCTCCAGAGCGTGACTGCAGACCGCGTATATTTTGCGACCGACAGTCACACGCTCGATCCCGAAGCGCGGGCGGTGCTGGACACGCAGGTCGCCTGGCTCACCCGAAATCCGAGCGTGCGCGTGACGATCGAAGGTCATGCCGACGAGCGCGGCACCCGCGAATATAATCTTGCGCTCGGCGATCGGCGGGCGAACGCGGCCAAGAATTATCTCGCTGGCCGCGGTATCGCCGAATCGCGAATGACGGTCATCAGCTGGGGCAAGGAGCGGCCCGAGGCTGAGGGCTCCGATGAGAGCGCCTGGGCACGAAACCGGCGCGCCGTCACCGTCCTGCCGCAATAAGGATCAGCCGAGCGCCTCGTCCAAGAGCCGGGCGAGGCGCAGGCCGCCGCGGGCGATCTGCTGGCGCACCACCGGGATCAGCCGCTGCGTCGTCTCCTCGCGGATTACCGGCCGGGTCTCCGGCTTCGGACCGCAGGGGTCGGCCATCACCGTCCCATAGGCATATTCGCGGCTCGCTTCCCAGCTCTGCCGGGACCAGTCGGTGACGGTGCCGAGCTTCATCTCCTCCCGAGCGCCCGCATCGAGCTCGGTCAGGATGCCTGTGGCATCGGCCCGTGCGGTGGAGATCGCGCGCTCGGCGAGATAGCCGTCCCAGATCGAATGGAGGTTCGCACGACCGGCAATGAGGCCGTAGGAGGCCGGGAAATCGTTGCCGCCGCGATCGCCTTTGTCGCCTGCGTGGAGCGGCATGTGGAGATCGCCGACGAAATGGGCGAGAAAGGCGAGCGCCATCACCCGCTCACGCACCGGCAGGCTCTTGTCGGCAAGGAGCTTGGTATTGCGCTCGATCTGCGCCGACACGCAATTGCCGTCCCTGCAGGCGCCGGCTGGGTCGAACGGCTTGCAGATGTCGACATTCTGATAGTGCCAAGGAAAGCTGTAGTTGAACCGTTCTCCCATCTGGCGCACG
>JALYGI010000286.1 GCA_030777185.1 Pseudomonadota bacterium | reverse complement strand
TTCATGCGCGGCCGGGTCGCGACCACGCATCCGGCTTCGTCACCGAATTCACGCCGGTGAATTGATCCAAGGCTCGGGCTGGGCTGACGCGTTCAAAAGGTCGGGCGCGATGAAAGCCGCCGTAGAGCCCGCTCTCTCACCGCTCTTGTGCATCGGATCGATTCCGGTTGCTATGATCGACACTCGGATGCGGTCGCCCAAATCGGGGTCGAAGGCCGAGCCCCAAATGATGTCTGCTTCCGGATCAACCAGGTCTTTGATGTGATTGGCGGCTTCATCCACTTCCATGAGGCGCATGCCCTCGCCCCCGCTGAGCGAGATGATGACACCGCGTGCGCCTTCTAGCCCGTCATCGAGCAACGGATTGGAGATAGCCAGGCGCGCCGCCTCGATCGCACGGTTCTCGCCCGATGCCTCGCCGCTGCCCATCATCGCCTTTCCCATGCCCAGCATGATCGTGCGGATGTCGGCAAAATCGAGATTGATCAGGCCCGGATTGACGATCAGATCGGTGATGCCGCGAATGCCCTGCTGCAGCACCTCGTCGGCCAGCGAAAAGGCTTGCCTGAAGGTTGTCTCCGGGTTGGCCACCCGGAATAGATTCTGGTTGGGTATGACGATCAAAGTATCGACATGCTGCTGGAGCTCCTGGATGGCTTCCTGCGCCGCCCGCATTCGACGCTGGCCCTCGAAGCGAAAGGGCGTGGTGACCACGCCAACTGTGAGGATCCCTTTTTGCCTGGCGGCCTTAGCGATGACCGCCGCCGCACCGCTGCCCGTGCCTCCGCCTAGGCCGGCGGCGATGAAGCACATATGAGCGCCGGCGAGCGCATCCTCGATTTCCGGTAGCGATTCTTCAGCCGCAATCTTGCCGATTTCTGGGCGGGCGCCTGCGCCGAGCCCCCCCGTCGCGCTCGAACCGAGCTGGAGCTTGCGGTGAGCGGCGGACATCCTCATCGCCTGGGCGTCGGTATTGGCGATGATGAACTGAACCTCACGAACGTCGTTGCGGATCATATTCTCCACCGCATTGCCGCCGCCGCCCCCAACTCCGACGATGGTGATTCGCGGCTTCAGCTCAGTGGCTTCGAAGGCTGCTGATCCTGCGGTCATGACGTTCATACTCTGATCCCTCCCCGAGACTCGGACAATGCGCCAAATATACTTTTGCTATCGGTGGCTGGACCATCGTTGAACTACGTAAGCACAACAGGGCGCAAGACCTGCTACGGGGTTGGGTAGCAAATGTACTTAGTGACTTCCTCTCATGGTTAACGGCGTATTTCCCCGCGATAGCGGCTCACTGGGGATGCTTGGATAGTAGCTCCATCATCGACACGGGTAACTGAGTCGCGGGTGGGGAATTGGGCAGATGGAGCATTTTTACAGCGGCAATGCAGTCTCCTCCGTGACTGAAACGGGGCGGTTGTGCATACCCCATTTTGTGCGCAGGGCCGTCGAGCGGCGCTCCGGCCTCGCCGAGATCATCCTAGGTCGCCATAATGAGGATCCCTGCCTCGTCGCTTATGATGTTCCCCACCGGGGCTCGCTGCATGCCGAGCTCGAAAGGCGCCGCCTCTTTGAAGAGCGGTCGGGCATGTCGACTAAGCCGCACCACGCACGCATGCGCAGGATCTTCGGCACGGCGGAGCAGCTGTCCTACGACGAGGAAGGGGTGCTTGAGCTTCCGCCGATGCTTCGCCGCACAGCCGGCATCGGCGGCTCCGCTTTGTTCATTGGCGCGGGCGAGACGGTCGAAATCTGGGATGCGAACGTCGCGATGGAATGGGGCGACGACGATCTGAAGGATCTCGCCTCCGAGATGCTGCGCGAAGTCGGCTCCCAAACAGCCTGACAAGGGGGAAAGATGTCATTCAGATGCATGATCAGCCACGACGCCGGCTCTCCGGTGCTGCGACACGGACGCGTCCTATTCTCGTCGTGCAGCAGGTGCGGCATCGGCCTCTTCAGGAGAGGCAATGGGTGGCGCCGCATTCCGGGCGGCTTCCGCCTGGTGATTGGCGTGATGTCGGCAAGGGAGTCGATCTGCACCGGACCTAACCAGGCCGGCTCGCAACCGGCTCCGGGCCGCACCGATACTAAAAATCGACTGATGCGCCCCGCAAGGCAGCCTGCCTTGAAGCTGTCTTGGCCGGGCGGAGATCTGCTGGCGGTAGCGCTGCAGATGCTGGCGTGGCGGCTCAGCTATGCCGCGATGAGCTGGTGGAAGAAGATTGCTGCCGTGAGATCCAAGCCTGCCGGCGTCATCGCACTCCCTTCACGCGCACTTCCACTCGGGGATTTTAGATGAGAATTCTGTGCCACTTCTACAAACACATCGCCCTTCCAAGCCATCTCACCATCGATGGGGCCCCGTTCAGCAGCTGCACAAGATGCGGTGTGCACATGATCCAATGGGGTGTCGACTGGATCCCCATTCAC